>CAZJWS010000009.1:4189-5437 GCA_964549985.1 uncultured Candidatus Saccharibacteria bacterium
CCCGACAAGCTCTGGGGCCAGTCCAACCTTGCCGCCAGCGAGGGGTTGTCCGGACTCGTCCAGTTCCGCGACTGGTCGCTTGCCTGGTTCAACGGTGCTTCGGCCCCGAACCTGGCTGGCTACCAGTCCTGCTACGACGGGAGCTGGTCGCGCGTGCCGTACCTGAACCGGTGGGACGGCGATCATCAGCTGGGGCTGGGCGCCAACTGGGCTGACGGCGCGGTCGACGACTGGGCGTCTCCGTCGGTCAGGAGAGTGCAGAACTAGGAACTCGGTTCCTTGGTGTCCGGTGCGGGCTTGTTTTCTTGGACCTCAGTCCTCGACAACTTGCCCCGCCGGACACCTCAGTACATTTTGTAACTTTTGCTCCTCTGCTTGGCAGAGGTGTTTTTATTTCTGCGTATAAATATAACAGGGGTAATTGTGTTATGATTACGGTAATGATGAGAAAAAGGAAGTCAGGGAAGGTAATAATCGCGCACGGTGTGATTGTGTGGCATCATGAACTACTCACGGCAGATGCGTTGTCGGGTGCAGGCTATGATGTTGAGTTCTTACGCACGAAGAATGCGAACCATTCAAAATCGCCGGACATTTTAATGGGCGGCAGTAAGTGGGAGATCAAATCTCCCACTGCCAGTAAACTGTCCGCTGTTGAGCGCAATCTTAAGAGGGCGTATCATCAATCAACAAATATAGTTTTCGACTCGCATAGAATGGGCAGGCTACCAGACAAATCAATTCAGAAAGAATTGGTTAAGCAGTTTACGCTTACCAAGAATATCAAGCAGATGCTGTTTGTAAACCGTAAGCGTGAGGTCATTGACATTTCCCATCTGGTGCGGTAGTATGAATGTACAAGCCACCGCACGGAGCAGGATGTTCCTACCGCGGGGGCTTTTTCATTTGATGTCTGTATTATTTCCCTGAACTACAGAAGTGTTTCTTGCTACAATCAGACACGGACGAGCTACTGCATGCAAGTTTACGGATTTGTATCGCTTGTCCCGTGTTTTGAAACTGACGGAATTATTTTGTCCGAGCGGATAAAATAAGCGCGCAGGCAAGACAACGAGCACTCCGTGCTATCTGCTGGAGACATAGTGAACTGGCTTCATGGTCTCGTATAAAATACAAAATCCGGATGCGTCTGGATTTGGTGATCCTGGATGGCAGATGGCGCTAATTGAACCCATCCGTGAGTTCAAACCGACTGGTCGAACGTGCCGTACCTGAACCGGTGGGACG
>CAZJWS010000009.1:5447-11261 GCA_964549985.1 uncultured Candidatus Saccharibacteria bacterium
ACGACGATCATCAGCTGAAGCTGAACGCCAACTGGGCTGACAACGCGAACGACAACTGGGCGTCTCCGTCGGTCAGGGACTGCTCGCTCTAACGGCTCCCGGCAAGTTCCACTATGAGCTTGTTATGGACTTCAACCACCCTCCCAGCATGTGGCCGATTTCGCTGCAGGCGGAATCAAGCTGCTGGTAGGTGTGGTTGGATACGCATTTGCAATCTTTGCACAGATTCAGAAGCAGCCTGAGGCTGTCGAGCCGCACCGAGGCTTCCTGCATGTAAGCTTTCTTGCGCTCGGTATTGCTCGTACCGGCTGCGCGCAGGCAGAGCCTTAACAGCTCGAGTATTTCGGCTTGGCACGTTGCACCTAAGGAGTAGCGTTCTGATTTTGGAAAACTAACAAGGCATTCGTGGAATGAACGGTACAAATGATACACGCTGACAATAATCGGAACGTTTCGGAACTGAGGCGGAAAACTCGGGGGGGGGGTGCTAGAAGAACTCATGACTCGCTGGCAATTACTGACATCACTTCTATTAAAGCATTAACCGCTGCATGGCAAAAATTTTCGGCAGGGAAGAAATCTCGCCGGGACGTAGCCGCCTATCAGAAGAATCTGCAGCACAACCTCAGGCACTTGCATGTTTTGTTGCAATCCGGAACGTACCAGCACCGGCCTTATCAACTGTTTACTATTCATGACCCTAAGGAGCGCCGGATTCACAAGGCCCTTGTGGCCGACAGGGTGGTGCATCAGGCAATTGTGAGTGCGATTGAGCCGTTGTTTGAGCCGAGGTTTATCTACGACAGTTACTCATGCCGTGCAGGCAAGGGTACGCATGCGGGCGTGCGGCGCTTGCATCTGTTTTTGCGGCAGGCCAGCCGCAACAACACGCGCAAGGTATATGTGCTGAAGTGCGACATACGAAAATATTTTGCCTCTATCGATCATGAAATCCTGCTGGGCTTGATAGCCCAGCGTGTCCAGGACGAGGCCACGCTTGAACTTATCAGGAATGTTTTGTTGAGCCATGGTGCCGAGACCGGCAAGGGCATTCCGCTAGGCAACGTGACAAGCCAGCTGTTTGCAAATATATACCTGCATGAACTTGATTGGTTTATGAAGCAGACGCTGGGTATACGCCATTACATACGCTATTGTGATGATTTTGTGGTGGTTTCTGACAATAGGGCGGCATTAGAGAAGCTGATAGAACCGGTTCGTGCCTTTTTGCACGCAGAGCTGCAGCTTGATTTGCATCCAAACAAAGTAACAATCCGTTCATGGGATCAAGGGGTGGATTTTCTGGGGCGCGTACTTTTGCCGCATGCCACCGTGCTGCGGACCAAAACCAGGCGCCGCATGCTGGCGCGAGTGACAGAGCAAAACATTAGCTCATATCTTGGCCTGTGTTCGCATGCAGATGCATATCATTTATCGCAGATTGTTACGCTTTCTGTCTGGAGTAAAATTATATAAATTAGAAATATCAAAAACGGCAACAATATGGTATTGTATGGCTCATGACAGAGAGAAGCTTGGCCGGCCGTGGCCCCAGCCCCGAGGAACAGATTCTTATGAATGAGGCGGTAGAAAAGGCCCGTCAGGATGCGCTTGCCATGCTGACGGAAGGCGCCGTGCTGAAGACCCGGGTGACCATTGGTGGCGTCCGGTATCAGATTGAACAAGTACTTGAAGATGAATTTTATGATAATTCTCGCATTGATCCCGACACAGGAGCGTATATAACGGATCGTGCGGCTCGTGTTGGTACTATTATTTTGCCACTGAGCGCTTAGCTTACGCATCCAATCAGTGCTAAAATAGGGCGGCATGAGTTATTGGAAAGAACACTCCGTTTAAGATTTCACGCTCCAAAATAGAGCTGTTTATGCAGTGCCCGCGCTGTTTTTGGCTGGATGTGCGGCTTAAGATTACGCGGCCCAGCAGTCCGCCGTTTAACATCAACAAGACCATTGATGAACTGTTCAAAAAAGAGTTTGATAAATACCGCTCAGAGAAAAAACCCCACCCGCTGATGGTGGAGTTTAATGTGAATGCCATCCCGTTCGAACACGAGCAGTTGAGCCAGTGGCGCGAGACCTTTGTGGGTGTCACGACGTTGCATGAGCCAACCAATCTGCATATTTTTGGTGGTGTGGACGATGTCTGGGTGGATAGCGAGGGCAAACTGGTGGTGGCCGACTACAAAGCTACTAGCAAAGATAGGGAGGTGAGCATAGATTCTGACTGGCAGATTGCTTACAAGCGGCAGCTAGAGGTGTATCAGTGGCTGCTGCGGCGCAATGGATTTGAAGTCAGCGATACCGGTTATTTTGTGTACACCAATGGCCGTATGGACCTGGACGGGTTTAACGACCGGGTAGAATTCCGCACCAAGATTATTCCGTATACTGGCTCAGATACCTGGGTAGAGCCGACAATTTTGAATATGAAAGAATGCATGGATCAAAGCGAGATGCCGGCGGTTGGCACCAGTGCCATGGGCGGCCCCTGCGAATTCTGCGAATATGCCAAGGCAAGGACCAAGCTGACCCTGGAGCATATCAACGGTAAGAGTTAAAACCTACTTTCTAATAAAATAGACAAATATTATATAAGGTGGTAATATTGAGTTTAAATTTCTAAATTTGAGGACTAGATGAGCGAAATTCATTTTAGTGATGGAAGTAACGCATATCCGGATTACGGAAGAAGTTTTCATATCACTTTCAACGTAAGGGACTACAAGAAACTTAAGGGGGTACTGCCGCAAGGAAAAGAGCAGAAAGGTTCAAGCGGCCGCGAGTCTCTTTTGCCCGGTCTTTTTGGAATATTGTTTTCGGAGAAAGTAAGATATCCGACCAACTGGCAAACAGATGGAGTCACATTATACCCTGAGGCTTTTGACTATCTTAGGGACTTTGACAGGCTCATGGGCGTGAAAGAAACAGGTGATTTGTTTGGCTTGGCTAAAATTACTCACGGCATAGCGGCTACGGCAATCATGGCCTATGGCGCAAAACGAGAGCATCAGAAGATGCCGCTCATTAAAACGAAATACGATGGCGAAATAACCGGATTGGGTGGACGCGTATCAAAGGAAAAAGGCACTATTACGATAAAAGAGCCTGCGGCTACATTTGGAATGGAAGTTCAGATTATGGATAGTTTGCAATCTGACGATGTGCCTTTATTCGTAAATAGTAGAAGAGCTTACGTGATTTCCGACGAAGAATTAAGCCAACTTCCTGCTGTTGCAGTCAAGCAAGATAGTATACTCCGAGGCATGATTGGGGCAAGTTATGAACAGCAGAGACTGCTTGATTTGTATGGTACACCGAATTTTGATAGGCTGCATGATGCTTGGGATTCGGCAATGAAGACCACGCATCCTATCGAGGCTGCTGAAGCTATTGTATCGGGGCTAAGCACTTAAATTATAGAGTAAGGATAGGTTTGAGCTTATGCCGGGTACGCGCGTGTAGCTTCCAGCGCCTCATATGCAGACGAAACTTGCAGGACTTGGCTGGCGAGCATCTCGTCACGAGGTAATTCGCGGCAGAAAATTGGTTTGCTGAGTGCTTTGGCGTAGCCAATTTCGTAGGCGCCGCTTAGGCCGATGTGGCCATTTGGTACGTGTAGCCATACAAAATCAGTTTCGATGATGGCCCGCAGGTGGTACTTCTCAAGTTCATAGATACTAAAATCTCGCTCGCTGCCAGCACGCACGACTTCGGTCTCAGTATCAGTAAAATCAATTGAAATCGGCGAGAGAATCCGGCAGCCGGTGGCCTCAAGCTCGCGGAAGATCCGGCGCAAACCCTCGGGGTCACGGTGATAGCTGCCGCAGATGACAACTTTTGGTCGCATGGCAGCCTCTAGAATTCTTCTTTGGTGAATGACACGGTTTGTTCGAGCAGCCAATCCTTGGCATTCAGGATTTCTATCTCTTGCTCGAAGCTTTTGAACTTCTTGTCCTTTTTCTTGGCCTCGTTGAAAGTCATCCATTCGTTATGCCCACCCTCAAAATCTGGCAAAAACGCGCCGTGCATATTGGTGCCGAGCACCACAAAGAAAATCTTATCCTCCAGCATATCGCCGGTTTCGGCCTGGGTAACGTGTTCGTGATAAACGCCCATAACCTTGAATTCACCATCTAAGCCAGTTTCCTCAAGCGATTCGCGGCGGGCGGTCTCGATGATGGTCTCGCCCCAGCGGATCTTGCCACTGGGTAGTCCCCAGTAGCCAAAGTACGGGTTCTTTAGCCGTTCCTGAAACACATATTCAACCTTGCCGTCACGCTCGCGCTGCAAAGCCAGGATAACGGCTGATTTAGGCTGGCGCTCGATGGTGCTGTTGTCGGTATCGAGCCGGTTGGCATATTCTTTGCCCTTGGGCGTTAGGCGGTAGCGCCCACGGCTGAACTTTTCGACAAACCCAAGCTCCACCAGGCGGCTGATGTGGAAGTTGAAGTGATCGCTGGTCAGGCCGGTAGGCTTCTGGAGTTCTGCATAGCCAGCATCCGGGTGGAACAACAGCTCGCGCAAGATACTGGTCTGGGCTTCGTGGACTTTGACTTCGTGACTCATGACGCTTCCTATCTTAACTACTATCTGCATAGTATGCACAAGCGCCTCATAAATCTAGTGAAGTTAACTTTAGTTATAGTCTCACCTAGGAACTACTAACTACTAACTACTAGCTACTAACTACGATATACTAACTTCATGATAGATATTCAGTTTGTACGGGACAATCCTGAACTTGTCAGTGAGCGGTCGGTCCAAAAAGGTTACCCGGTTGATATTACCGAACTGCTGCGGCTCGATAGCGAGCGCAGGGAACTGCTGGGCCAGGTAGAGGCGCTGCGGGCTCGGCGCAACGAAAACGCCGACAAAATGAAATCATCAGCTGCCAGTGGCCGCCCCGACCAAAATCTTATAGACGAGGGCAAGCAGATCAAGCTGGAGCTGGCCGAACGCGAGGGGTATCTGGAGGGTGTCGAAAAAACATTCAACCATTTGGTTAAATGTGTTCCGAACATGCCGCTGGAGGATGTGCCGGTGGGCGCCAGCGAAGATGATAACGTCGAAGTCTATACATGGGGTGACAAGCCGCAGTTTGAATTTGCGCCTAAAAATCACGCCGAACTGGCCGAAGCCCGCGGCTGGCTGGACAAAGAACGCGCTGCCAAAGTATCCGGCAGCCGGTTTGCTTATATAAAGGGTGACCTTGTGAGGTTACAGTTTGCGCTGGTGAGCTGGATTACCGACGTTTTGACTGATGGCGATAAGATCCGCGCAATTGCCGAACAGGCAGGCCTGCAGGTAGACCACCGGCCATTTACTCCGGTGTTGCCGCCGCTTATGCTCAAAACCGATGTCTATGATGCTATGGACCGGCTGGAGCCGCGTGATGACCGCTATAAGATAGAGGACGAAGAGCTCTGGCTACAAGGCAGCGCCGAGCACGTGCTTGGTTCTATGCACGCCGGCGAAGTCTTCCAAGAGCCGGATTTGCCAATCCGTTACCTGGGCTATGCCACTAGCTTCCGCAAAGAGGCCGGAACCTACGGCAAAGACATGGAAGGCCTCATCCGCATGCACCAGTTTGACAAGCTCGAAATGGAGAGCTTCACCACCGCCGAAGCTGGCCTGAGCGAGCACCTGCTTCTGATTGCAATTCAGGAATATATCTTACAGCAGCTTGGCATCCCGTACCGTAAGCTTATGAAGTGCACGTATGACATCGGCAAGCCCAATGCCCGTGGCGTGGATATGGAGGCATGGCTACCAGGGCAAGGCAAATACCGCG
>CAZJWS010000009.1:11271-15141 GCA_964549985.1 uncultured Candidatus Saccharibacteria bacterium
GACGCACACTGCAGACTATATGACAGATTATCAATCAAGACGACTCAAGACACGTGTCCGTAGGGGCGATGATTTGGCGTTGGTGCATACCAACGATGCCACAGGCTTGGCCATGGGCCGTGGCATGGTGGCTATTATCGAAAACTATCAGACGGCGGATGGATATGTCCGGGTGCCGGATGTTCTCAGAAATTACATGGGCGGCCGTGAACTATTGTGATCGCAATCACTGACAGATGCTTTGAACATTTCGTATCATAAAACTGACAACCAAAAAAGGAGGAGAGCGCCTCATCATGAAGATACATTTCGCAAAAAACCGTTTCTTGCCGGCCGCAAACGACTTACCCTTACTCAACCGCAACATAGTATCAGCTATGCCTTGCTCGGCTCAGTCGTTTTCGCTCAGCAAAAAGCTGTCTTTTCATCAAAATAATGTCCATGAGGAGGTGCTATGATAAGAAATCTCGAAATCACTGGTGTGCATTTAGAGACGGATGAACGGGTAAAGAAATATGTCACCAAGCGGGTGGCCAAACTGGAGCGCTATATCCCGCGTCACGCCCGGGGCAGCGCGCACGTAGATGTGAAGTTGCGGGAGAGCAAAAAACAGCAGGACAAGCAGTGCACCGCCGAGATCATTATGTATTTGCCGCAGGAGACCCTGACCGCCAAAGAATCAACAATTAATCTGTTTGCCGCCATTGATATTGTCGAGGCCAAACTGCAGAATCAGCTCAAAAAATACAAAGACACCCACACTAATCCAAAATTCTACCGCCGTCTGACGCAGAAATTCCGCCAGCGTAATCCAAATGCCGCTGGCTAGGTCCTGATTTACCATAAGAAAAGAATGCCATTGCCTCAGGGCACATTTGACAACAATTTATGAATATAT
This sequence comes from uncultured Candidatus Saccharibacteria bacterium, assembly GCA_964549985.1. GTDB lineage: Bacteria > Patescibacteriota > Saccharimonadia > Saccharimonadales > JACDBH01 > CAZJWS01. Next base: position 12,170 of record CAZJWS010000009.1, read on the forward strand.
AATCTGTGATTTCTGTATCAGAGGTGGTATACTGCGTGGTAGCTAAAAAACAGAGGGATTTTTCTGGATGAATAATAAGTTTCTGAAAAAAGTACTGGGTGACCCGCAGGCCAAAACGCTACGCCGTATGCGCAAACGTGTTGGTGTAATCAATGGCCTGGAAGAGAAGTATAAGAAAATGTCTGATGCCAAGCTCAAGGCCCAGACAGCCGAGCTCAAGAAGCGCCTTGAGAAAGAGTCGCTGGATGCGATTCTGCCGGATGCCTTTGCACTGGTGCGCGAGACATCGCGCCGCGTACTTGGCCAGCGCCACTTCGATGTGCAGCTGATTGGCGGCATGGTGCTGCACGAAGGCAAAGTCGCCGAAATGAAAACCGGTGAAGGTAAGACCTTGGTTGCTACCTTGCCGCTGTATCTGAATGCTCTTACGGGCAAAGGGGCGCACCTGGTTACCGTAAACGATTACCTGGCGCGTATTGGTGCTGGCTGGATGGCTGAGATTTATGATTTCCTGGGCCTGAGTGTCGGTGTGATTATGCCGGACCAGTCGCTGATCTTTGATAAAAATTTTGTTGACGAGAGCCACGAAGATCCCCGCTTTAAGCACCTGAAGCCATGCAGCCGCCAGGAGGCTTACCGCGCTGACATTACCTATGGCACGAACAACGAGTTCGGCTTCGACTACCTGCGCGACAACATGGTGCGCGAAACCGACCAGCTTCGCCAGCGCGATTTGCACTATGCCATTGTGGACGAAGTCGACTCAATCCTCATCGACGAAGCTCGTACACCACTGATTATCTCGGCGCCAGCCGTAGCCTCGGGTGCAAGCTATGCCCAGTTTGCCAAGGTAGTCCGCCAGCTCAAGCCTGAGCATTATGAAGTCGACGAAAAACGCCGCAGTACTATCCTGACCGACAGCGGTGTTGAGAAGGTTGAGAAAATCCTTGGTATCAAAGACCTGTACTCGACCGAACATATCCGTAATATCTACCACCTTGATCAGGCGCTCAAAGCCGAACTGCTCTTTAAGCGTGATAAAGATTATGTGGTTACCTCGGACGGCGAGATTGTGATTGTCGACCAATTCACCGGCCGTATGCTCAAAGGCCGCCGCTATAACGAAGGCCTCCACCAGGCGATTGAAGCCAAGGAGAATGTCGAAGTCCAACAGGAATCCATGACGCTGGCAACTATTTCGTTCCAGAACCTCTTCCGCTTGTACGAGAAGCTGGCAGGTATGACCGGTACGGCTACCACCGAATCCGAAGAGTTCCACCAGATCTACAAGCTGGATGTCGTCGAAATCCCGCCAAACCGCAAGGTGGTGCGCGAAGACCGGGCAGATCGTATCTACAAAACCGAAAAGGGCAAGTTCAAGGCTATCGTAAAAGAGGTCAAGAATCTGCACCTCAAGGGCCAGCCGGTCTTGATTGGTACCGTATCCATCGAGAAAAACGAGGCGCTCAGCGCGGCACTCAAAAAAGCAGACGTACCGCATCAGGTGCTGAACGCCAAGAACAACGAACGCGAAGCCGGTATCGTAGCCAAGGCCGGTGAGAAAGGTGCCGTAACCCTGGCAACCAACATTGCTGGCCGTGGTACTGACATTGTACTTGGCGACGGTATCAAAGAGCTCGGCGGTCTGTTTGTGCTCGGCTCGGAACGCCATGAGTCACGCCGTATTGATAACCAGCTGCGCGGCCGCTCCGGCCGTCAGGGTGATCCCGGTGCCAGCCAGTTCTTTGTCAGTACCGAGGACGACCTGATGCGTATCTTTGGCGGCGACCGTATCGGCGGCCTCATGGAGCGCCTTAAGGTAGATGATGAGACGCCTATCGAGAACCGCTTGATTAGCCGCAGCCTTGAGTCGGCCCAGAAGAAAGTCGAGGGCTTTAACTTTGATACCCGTAAGAACGTGGTGCAGTATGACGACGTTATGAACCGCCACCGCAAAGCTGTATATGCCATGCGGCGCGAAATGCTCTTGCAAGCTGATATCAGCAAGCGTATCAAGGTATTCATCAACGAAGAAGTTGATTTGCTGGTAGCTTCGCCGGATTCGCTAACCGACCGGTTCGAATCTATCCTGACCGACACCTTCCCATTAGACGAAGCCACGCTGGACCGTTTATTCGATACCGATGCCAATAAATTTGCAGAGGCACTCAAAACAGAAGCGATGGAACTATACGAAGCCCGCGAAAGCGCCTTTGGCGGTGATGTGATGCGCAAAGTTGAGCGTGATATCTACTTGCAGGTGCTTGATAACCTCTGGATGCAGCACCTCGAGAACATGGACCACTTGCGTGAAGGTATCCACTGGCTGAGTGTCGGCCAGAAGGATCCGTTGGTAGAATACCGCCGTCAGTCGCAGCGCTTGTTTGGCGAAATGCAGCTGCAACTTCGTACCCAAGTTTTGCGTAGCTTGTTCCATGCCCGCCCGGTTGATGCCAGTGAGCTGGATGAGCCAATCGAAACCGAGCTGACCCGCGCAGCTCGCGGCTCGGTAGACAATGCCGACAGGATTCTGGAAGCCGATGAATTTACAGAGGATGATTTTGTACCGGCTGGCAAGCCCGCTGGTGGCACAAAAGCTGTCAAAACCAAGGCGCAAAAGCAAAAAGCCCGTAAAGCAGAGCGGCAGAGAAAATCAAAAGGCAAAAAGCGTAAGTAGATGAGACACACGGTCGAAAAGGTGGTACTAGAGAACGGGGCAGAGGGTCTGCTGATAGATATTGCTGATGCCAGCGTGATGACCTTTGAGTTCAATTTTCGGGCCGGCGAATATCTGGTAGATCCCGCAAAGTGGGAGACGCCGCACATCATGGAACATGTCCTGCTTGGCGCCAACAAAAAATATCCCAAAGCACGGGTATTCCAGGCGGAATTTGAGAAAAACGGTGCCTACAATAATGCCAGCACGGGCGTGTATGACATTACTTACGAGGCTGAGTGTGCTGATTTTGAAT
>CAZJWS010000010.1:0-10226 GCA_964549985.1 uncultured Candidatus Saccharibacteria bacterium
CCTCGGCTTTGCGGCCGGACTCGTAATCTCCCGGTTACCATATGGGCTGATCAGAAAACGGTTGGTCGGGCTTGTGCGTCCAGGCAACCATAACAATGAAGGCCCGGGCGTATAGCCAAGAGCCTATAAGTATCGAAGACTGAAAATAAAGAGATCATTTGCCCATATAGTTCGCAACAAATGCAGTTATTTGGTTGCGGAAATGTTCGTTTGAAAAGTCGCTGGCGCGCTTCCTGATGAGAGCGGCATTATATTTATCGGGCCGAAAAGCCCGGAGTGTATCTACGAGTGATTCAACTGTTTGCTCTGCAAAATATTCGCCGGTAATACCCGGCTGCACATAGTCAAGTGCTCCCCCGGCTTTGAATGCGACTATCGGAAGCCCTGCCGCCATGGCCTCGACCGGTGAAATACCAAAATCTTCAAAGCTTGTGAAGAGAAAGGCCTGACGTGTGTTGGCAAAACGGGCAAGCTCTTCATCGGAGATACGGCCCAGGAACGTGGTGTTTGGCCCGGCAATCGCCTGCAAATCCTTAGTACAGGGTCCCTGTCCAATAATTGCCAAGGGTATATCCAATTCGTTACAAGCTTGAATAGCGAGATCTATACGCTTAAATGGCACATGCCGGCCCCAAGCCACATAGCCATAACGCTCTATCTTGGACTCAATGTCGCTAAACCGTTTTGTGTCGACCGGCGGGTGTATGACAGTAGAATCACGACCATAAAACTCTTTGATATCGGCTCTGATGTGTGTTGAGTTGGCGATAAAATAATTCACCTTTTGTGCTGCCTCGTAATCGCGCTGACGCAGTGGTTTGACAAAGAGTTTCATGCCAAGCCTCACGAGCCACTGTGGCCTAAAGCCTGGATTATTTAAATACTCCTGGTAGTGGCGCCAATAAAAATGCACCGGAGTATGACAGTAGTTAATATGAAGGCCATTTTTTGCGCTTACAAACTTCGCTTCGCCGTTACCTGAAACAGAAATGACTAGGTCAAACTCGGACAAGTCTAGTTTGCGGAACCACCGCTGCCGAAGCAGGGGCAGGAATTTGCGTAATTGCCGGAAGGGTGAACTCTGCAAATAACCTGTTCGCACCCGACCGTTTAGTCGCTCGCGCCATTCGTTTGAACAATAAGAGGTATAAATAGGTGCTTCTGCGTACATTTGTGCGAGTTGCTCGACAACAAGTTCGCCGCCGCCGCCGTACATCCAGTCGGTTACGATGGCTACACGGAGGTTACTTTTGCTCATTTGCGCGCTTCTTGACCTCTGTGAGGCGTGGTACAAAGCTCCGTACGGCGTCATCCAGGCCGAAGACGTGTAAGGCACCAATCAGCACATAGATGTCATCTATGGCTTTCTCCGAAGGTTCAGAGGCTTCTTCGAGCTCCCTAAGCATGGAGTCCACGCGGGATACAAACCATTTTTCTTCTGATTCGGTGATAGCATTCAGGGTACCTTCGCGCATGGCATCGGAGCCAACGACTTCTAGTGAACGGGCGGAATTTTCGCGTTTGCGTAAATGACCCCGCTTGATAAGGTTATTGACATGCAACGCCACGGTAGCAACCGAATTGTAGTTGAGGCCATTCATAATTTCGCGGTAGCTCGGGCTGTAGCCGTGCTCGCGGATAAAAGCATCAATAAAAGTTAGCAGTTGCTTTTGTTTTTTGGTGGGGCGAATTGATTCTGCCATCATGTACTCCTTTCCTTATTCTTAATGATGTGCCGAGGCAATGTGCTTATGGACTTTTTTAAGCTTGGGTTTCACAACTTTTTCGCGGTGCTGGCTGCCTTCTGGGAACACCCAATATTTGTACCAGAAGTAGTTCCAGATAGTGAAGAAGCCGCTGGCGATAAACTGGCTGATCTCCGGCTCAAGCCCGGCAAACCGTTTGAGTGCGTACAGGATCAGATAGTTCAGCAGAAAGGCGTTCAGTGCCGTGTAGACAATATAGCGGCCGGCGGTAAAGGCAATCTTCTCGGTACGCTTGGTACGGAATACCCAGTAACGCTGCAGCAGGAAATTGAGCGTGATACCTACTGCATTACCGATAAAGTTAGCCCAGAAGAGGCCAATGTGATTGTCTAGCAGGACGATAAGGATATAGCCGCTCCAGAACCAAACACCACCCGAGATCATATACTCAAAGATCTGTATCAACAGGCGACGGGTACGACTATTCATCCCGTTAGACTCCACTTAACCATCTGCTGTCGGCTTACGGTTGAATTGCTCACCGCGCGTTCAGCCGCCTGTTGCACTTTGTTAGTTTTCTGGAGTCTAACGGGATTCATATTTATACATTAGTGTAATGCCATTTTCGTATTTTGTATAGTGTCTGACAAGGTAGATCTAAGGTGTTATAGTTAGGTGTATATGAATCCCGTTACATCCAGCTTTACGTATATATACGTGATTCGCAGTGAAAAAAGCGGTCGGTTATATACGGGCTGTACGTCGGACCTACGGAAACGTTTAGCCGAACACAATGATGGCAAAAGCACGTATACTGGGGCTAGAGGACCATACGAATTGATCTATTATGAAGCCTGTCTCAATGAGAATGATGCTTTTGCCAGGGAGAAGTATCTTAAGTCTGGCATGGGCAAACGTTATCTTAAAAACCGCATGAAGCGTTTCCTGGATGTAACGGGATGAAAAACAACGCCAGTCTTGTCTATAGTTTTTTCTTAATCATTGGCGATTTCCTGGCGTTGGTAGCGGCTTTTGCCGGTGCCTACGTCCTTCGTGTTAAGTTGGATGACCGCCCGCTGATAGCAGAAGTTGCGGCAAGAGAGTACCTGGTAGCATTCTTATATATCCTGCCAATCTGGTTAATAATTTTTGCGTTACTGGGACTGTATAACAAATCAACCTATGAGAACCGTTTTTCTGAGTTCGGGCGTCTGCTGGTGGGCTGTTTCCTGGGTATTTTGGTGATGATTGGTTATGAGTACGTAAGTAAGGCCACTATTTTCCCAGCGCGCCTGGTGCCGGTATACAGCCTTGGATTAACCTTTGCCTTTGTGTTGCTGTTCCGCACTATTGCCCGCGGCCTCAGGCGCAGTTTGTTCGGCATTGGTGTAGGCGTAAATAATGTGCTGATAGTTGGCGACTCGGCAGTGACGGCGCGCTTTATTGAGGCTATAGCGCACACCAAGGCTACCGGATACCGTATTGTTGGGGTGGTGGGCGGTGATAAGTACTCTCATAAATACCGGCATTTTACAGATTTTGATGAGGCGGTGAAGGCATTGCAAAAAACCGGTATTAATAGCATCATCCAGACCGAGCTCTACTCATCTGCAGACAAAAACAGTAAGATCCTGGCTTTTGCACAGGAGAATCATATTGCCTTCAAGTTTGTACCGGGCAACAACGAGCTGTTTGTTGGTAACATCGACGTTGACCTTTTCTATTCGATTCCGGTCATTGCCGTGCACCAGACAGCACTGGTGGGTTGGGGAAGAATTGTAAAGCGATTATTTGATTTGATAGTGTCGTTGCTGGCGCTCATTGTTCTGCTGCCGCTGTTTATTGTTATTGCAGCCATCAGCAAAGCAACCGATCCGCACGGAAAAGTTTTCTTTAAGCAAGTGCGACTGACTCGATTCAACCGGGAGTTTAATGTCTATAAGTTCCGATCAATGCATAGCAAATATGGCAAGGGCACGCCCGAGGAAGATTTTATTGTGATGGGTCGGCCCGATTTGGCGGAGCAGTTCAGAACCAATAAAGAAGGCTTCAAGGACGACCCGCGTATTACTGGCTTAGGGAGATTTCTGCGGACAACAAGTCTAGATGAGTTACCACAGCTTTGGAATGTACTAAAGGGCGACATCAGCCTGGTGGGGCCGCGTGCACTCATCCCTCAGGAGTTAAAGGAATACAAGCAGCGCCATGCAATTTTGTCGGTCAAGTCAGGGCTGACTGGTTTGGCACAAATCTCCGGGCGCAAGGACATAAGCTTTGACGAGCGCCGCAAGCTGGATATCTATTACGTGCAGAACTGGAGTTTCTGGGGAGATATAGTGATTGTTCTGAGAACTTTTGCGGTTGTGTTTCTGGGTATTGGTGCCAAGTAATAGTTTACTCAAGCGTGTACCTATTTAGGTTCGTTCAGAAACTTCAACGGCGGCAGGAACCAATTGCGAACCCTGCTGATCATTGAGCGATGGTTATATTCATCGATAGTTTTTTGATACAACTTGATGTAATCATTCGCCATATTCTTGTAGTTAAAGGTCTGCCTTGCATGTTCTGCGATAAAACGTCGATCCAACTCAAGACAGCGGTTAAAAGCGCTGTATCCCTCTTCAAAATCTTCAACAAGTACACCGGTCTTATTATTCAAAATCAGCTCGGGCATTGAACCGCGCGAGATAGCAAGCGTTGGCGTACCGCAGTAGGCGGCCTCGAGTACCGTCAGGCCAAACGGTTCGCGGAAGCCGGTCGGATGAAAGTTACACATTGCATTTGAGAGCAGCTTGCACTTTTCATCCATGCCAATTTCGCCTATGTACTCTACAAGCGGATGCGATAAGTAGGGCTCGATCTCGTCTTCAAAATAGCCGTCGCCGAGATGATCAAGCTTGCCGGCCATCTTGATCTTTACTCCCAGGCTAATGGCCAGTCTCATGGCCAGATGTGGATTCTTCTCGCGGTCAAAGCGGCCAATGAAGGCTACATACTTCCTGGGTTTTGCAACAAAAGGAAATGCCTCCGGGTCCAGACCGTTATAAACTACGCCGATACTGTTCAGGCTGGGCAATACTTTCGTCTGGTTCTGCGAAATGCAGATATAGCGCAGGTTACGCCGCCGCAAATAGTACGGGATATCTTCGAAGGTCAAGGCATTATGAATAGTTGTCACATGTGGAAAACGGCGATAGGGCAGCATATCCAGTCGATGGGAGTGGATAATATCCACTCTGTTTTGTACTGACTTGATGAGATGGTGTGTGGCCTGCATAGCTGCTCTGGTCTGTCTGGCATGCGAGGCTACATCTGATTTGTGACGCGGAAAATATAGGGCTTTGTCGACTGAGGGCAGGATTTGACAGTTGACACTTGAGTCTCCCGGTCCAATCAATATAGGCTCATGGCCGAGCTCAAGAAGCCCTTGTATCAAGTAGCCGATAACCTGCTCAGTTCCTCCGTATTTGGGCGGCGGCACCGGGACAAAAGGATCGGCTACAATCGCAATTTTCATACTGGCCTATCTCTTAGTCTTTGGTGGCAGGGGTGACTTAAGGGCGCGGGAAAGCACACGGCCGAGGCCGTCGTATTGTTGGACAGAATAATCAAGAAAATCTTGCAGATTGGGGCGTTTTGCTTGAAACTTACGACTCTGCTCACTCATACCAGCCATAAGTATAGGATCTTGCCTCTGTGTGCGATGTATTAATTCTTACTATTTTTCTGTACCTTAGGGTTCTACAATAAGGCACATGCCTCTTTATGATACGAGTGCTGCAACTCAAGAGCCCTTTGAACGTGTCAGGGCAGAGAATAGCCGTGGTATTTTTGCTAGTGCAGGACCTCACTTTGCCGGGGCAATCTTTGGCCGTGACTCGGCCGAAGTTGGTGAAGATCTGGTAGAGTTCGATCCGGTTATTCCTAAAGAAGTGCTGCTTACCCTGGCCTCACATCAAGGCTTGGATTATGACGACATAACCGAAGAAGAGCCAGGCAGAATTCACCATCTTTACCGGGCTGTTGCCGACATGCAGAGTGATGCAAACAGGGCCGCGTATAAGCTTGATGCCATGCGCTGGGGCAGCGATGGCGAGCAGATGATTTACTATGGTTCAATAGACGCCACCCCGTTGTTTGTACGCCTGGCCGTGAAGTATATGCAAAAGTACGGTGATGCCATTCTGTACGAGCGTGTGCTTGGCCGTGATGGCGCTCAGCGCACCTTTGCTGACCATGTGTTGATGGCGAGTGATTGGCTGCAGGGCAAAATCGAGAGCAGTGATTTGGGGCTGGTTGAGTTCCGGCATGTCAATCCGCGCGGTGAATTTATTCAAGCCTGGAAAGATTCGGTGGTGGGTTATATCCATGCCGATGGCAGCATGATTAATTACATGAACGACATCGCGGCCTTGGAGGTACAGGGCTATACCTACGATGCGCTCAAGGGCATGGCCGAATTCTTCCCCGGTTCAGTGCACGAGGGCTTGGCAAATAGTCTGGCCCACCGAATCATTGAACATTTTTGGCTGGAAGAGGAGCAAATGTTTGCTCAGGCTATAGACCGTGATGCCGAAGGCCGGCCGCGGCCAGTACGTACACCCACGTCCAATTCCGGACTGATTCTGGACTCGGATGTACTACTTGATTTACCAGATACCGAGCACATGGTAGACGCTACGATCAGCATGCTGCTAGGTGCGGATTTTATGACCCGGGCTGGGATTCGCTGCCGCAGCCTTAGGTATGCCGACCGCGTAGACTATGCTGATTATCACGGCAGCTATGCCGTATGGTTTAAAGAATCAAATGATTTTATTCGCGGTATGGAAAAGCACGGCCGACTCGAACAGGCCAAGCGGCTTGCCCAGGCACTCATAAGCACCATTCAGGAACTGGATGAGTACTATGAATTCGTATTTGTAGATGATGACGGTGAATTTGTGCTCCCGGGCCAGCAAGCCGGTAAGTTTGCTGACCCGCGCTGCCGCATACCGGAGCCTGGGCAGGCGTGGACAATGTCAGCGTTTTTTAGGAGTTTACGGCTTGTACAAATATAAAGGAGGCCGACAACGTATCAGCCTCCTCTGAGTAGATATTAGTAGAACTATTGGTGTTTAGGACCGACATACTTGGCATCGCCAAAGCCAAGGATCAAGTAGCCAATGACAGAGAACAGCCACAGACCAACCACGCCAAAACCGGTGCTCTTGCCGAAGTGCTTCGCAAGGTCAATCGCAATAATCAGGGCGATAATAATGTTGACAAACGGTACGAGTAAGCCGAGCATCCACCAGCCATTGCGCCCGGCAATTTGGCAAAGTACATATGAGTTATAGAACGGAATGATCGACTTCCAACCGGCTTCACCAGCTTTCTCGAACATCTTCCACATGCCAATAATGGCTACGACGGCCAGTGCCAGCCAGAACAATGACGACACCATGCTAACACCAGCGGCGCCAGCGTCGGTAGTGGTAACCGTGTAATCAGTTACCAGCTGTTGTGATTGTGCTAAGAACATTTTCCTTGGTCCTCCCTTAGTTTTTAACCTTCAGATTTAAGTATATAACTCCTTTGTACGCTTAACAACAAAGACTAGGGCAAACACAAAATTCGGCTTCAATGTTGACGGTTAACAGATAAGAATATATAATCTGCCCCTGTACCTTAAGGTTATATTCCGGGGTAGCTCAGCGGTAGAGCGGGTGGCTGTAAGTCACTGAGGAGTTACTTCAAAAGTTGCAGCCTAATTGGGTAACCAATTAGTGAAAATCGGGTGAATTGTCGGGAAGGCTAAGTCCGCTAGTTGGTGGATAGGCTAATCCGCAGCCAAGCCAGGCTTAGGTTAAAAGAGCTTGGAAGGTTCAGAGACTAGAGAGTGAGCCTAACAATAATCTCTCATAAGCGCCCGATCCGCCAGTTGGCGGAATGATATAGTCCACGCCACTATGAAAATAGTGGAGATAGTGTAACCACTAGGTCGCTGGTTCGAATCCAGTCCCCGGAGCCAAAATAATACCCTCACGAAAGTGGGGGTTTTGTTTTGGCTTTGAGATTGGGTACGAACCAGCGACTTGGATTTTGCTTAAGCAAAAGACAATAGTCGTTGGTTCGGTGCAGCGAAGTGCAGAAAAGAAAGCACTTGGAGTATTTTCTTTTCAAGCGAGCGGAAACGGACGAACTCCGCTACCCAGTCCCCATCACCTCAGAAATGCTTGTGCTTGCAGTATCAGATTTGTGCATGGATAATACATGCCAAAGGAGTATTTATGGCAAGCCAAATTGAATTAATTTCAGATGTAGGCGAGTTCTCAGAGCGCATGTGAGGATACGGCGAAGTCGCCAATCCCGAGCCTCTTCTAGTTCAAGCTAGTGGCTTACTAGCATTTGCAGAGGCTGCGTTTCCGGACACGCCATTGGAGAAGGTATATGCACAGAGGAATGAACGCGAACCCGAAGGCAGGGGTGCGCACTTCGATGTATACCAAGGCTTTATCGAAGAAGATCGTGCATGGATTGGAATATTTAATTTAGCTGGTTCGGCTGCTGTTAAAACAGCCGTGTTACCCCCTGGACTAGCGGATGCTTATTTTGCTTCGTTCCCAGAACCAACCGACGAAGCCTTTGAGGCCCGTAGACATTTTTCTGCAATCGCACTCGGTACGCCTGGTGTAAAGATAAAAGAGGGCAGACTAAAGGCTGGTACTGGTCTGATACTTCCACAAAGAGCAACTGGGCCTCACGTTGTTCACGATATTGTCCCCGACTCTGGTACAGAGCCAGGCCGTTACATAAAAATGGCAGTACCCAATAAAAAGAAAACTTCTCAACAAAGAATGTCGGCGGGCAACTACATGCCCCTTGACCAATTAGTTACTGAGCAGCTGGGAGGTGGTGAAGCCAATAAATCAGTAGTTTCGGCTCATACTACCGATGCTCCAATGCGAAGTCCCTCAAGGCCATACCGAAGAAATTGCAATTTAGACTAGCACCTTTACTTTTGATTTCGGGGCTGGTTTGACCAGCGACCTGCTCGACATTTTTACTTAAAAATTGCTATTTCTGTAAATGTTTAGTGTAATAGATACAAGAAATTGGGACTTCTACATATGGTGCGAGAGACAGACAAGGTACCAGTATATGAGTTTATCGAAGAAACCCTACCGTCACGCGAACTAGAAGAAGCCATAGGTATTACTGTTGTCGCTGCAACTTCAACTCCGGTGTACCCTGCGATGGCGATGGCAATGGCGGCTGAAGCTGGCAAAGACAAGGCCACTGTTCAAGCCCAAGCACTCGAAGCACTCAAGATACTAGACAAAGATGCGTTTAAACTAGGTGACCTCAATCCGCTTATTAATGTCACTGATCTTGGGCGGAAAGAATCAGTCGATGCGGTACGGCACACGGCAATCGAAAAGATACACCAGAATGAGGGCCTAATGCCCACAATACTGGAATCGGGTGTAGTCATAGATCTGGAATCTGGAAAATCTGAACTTCGTTTTATTGCCCGTTTTGAAGTCCCGCACCTAAGTGAACGGCAACTCGGATTACTGGAGGAACTCGTTAAGCAAACCTACGGGCTGTCGGTTAGAACCCGGACTGATGGTAAGGGCAATGACATTCCGCCTCAAAACTACCCGCCAACCCAACCCGGTGAGGAAATGAAATCAAAAACCGGCGGCTGGTATATGGGGCCCGGGCCGGTGCCGACTTCAAGTTTGCACCAGGGCCTGTACGTTTTCCGTGACCTCAGGCAAATCAACAAAGATAACTTCCTGGAAAGCCATGAGGCATCTGGTAAATACATAGTGGAAATACGTGAAGCTGCCCAATACCAAACCGATTTAGTCACGTTTATTACACAAGTCGCGGCAGTACTAGGCAAAGAGGAGCTTCCAGACAGAGGGCAACTCTTGTATGAAACCTATTATGATCTGATACGGCTTGGTCTCAAGGATGCAGGCGATGGTTCGGTTTATGGTATGGAAGAAGCTGCCGATATGATCAGGAGGGAACTTATTATACCGCTAGCCAGCCCCGAAATTAGCGGTAGCATAGGTGAAGATCCGCAGTCTGTATTGATGATTGGTGTTCCAGGAACGGGCAAGACACTAATAGCCGAACGGCTTTTGCAAGACGAAACAGGCTTGTTCATATTACCAATTGATCCGTTTGAATTGCAAAAAGAGCTGGCTAAACCAAAAGACAAACAATACTTGATGCCCAGGATCGCAGAAATTAGCAGAATAACCGGCAGGAAAGTTGTGCTGCACGTTGATGATATCGAGAATATGGTTACTGAGCACGAAGCCACTAATTCAACAATGCTTAATCTGATGGCTGGTGTTCAGGAAAGCGGCTTTTATATCATCGCCTCTACTAACTACCCAGAAAAGATTAATCCATCCCTCATCCAGCCACAGCGGTTTAGTGTCTTGATCCACTGCGGACTTCAGAGCGAAGAAGCACGCTATGAAATACTAAAAATTCACGCCAATAACGAAAGCAAGC
>CAZJWS010000010.1:10236-11761 GCA_964549985.1 uncultured Candidatus Saccharibacteria bacterium
GGCATGCCACTCTTTGACTCTGATGAAGTCAGGGATATTGTCCTGCATGAAGTTGCCAGGCATACGGCTGCTTTCACACCGCGCTATTTAGCCAACATTACGACAATCGCAAAATCCCACCTTGTAGCCCGGGTTGCAGAAGCCAAGGGCAAAATCATCGGCCTGACAGAAGAAGATTTAGCGGGCCATGCTTTTGAGGTTGAAGATTGGGAAAAAGCGTTTGCAGAAGTGGCTGCAAAGTATGACAGCGAAAGCGTGAGAAGACGGGATGAAGAGTTAGCTAAGTTTGTCCAGAAGCATATGCAACAGAGCGTAGGTTTTACCTCGGGCGAGACAATACAGAGAAGAATATTCAGGTCAGAGGTTTTTGATAAGGTGCTAGCCGCCCAGGCAAGGCGTGTTGAAGTAGAGGATTGAATCTACCAACATGTCGCAATAGTGCAGCTAGAACTTTATGCCCAGCGAATACCTGGCAGCACGCAAGTTGGCTAAGAGACAGTATATGAGCAGGCTTGCACCAAGCAGCTCAAACGATTCCTCGGCGACGGTCACCAGCGAGTACGTCAAACTGGTTTCTCCTGACCGGGCAGCAATAGAGGCTCCAATTGCCTCAAAACCTATTGCCCCGGTTAGAAACACCGCCGCTGCCACAAACAGCAACAACTTGGTCCGATGTGAAAGCGATACATAAAAGCGCAGGAACACCGCAACAAGAAATACAAAGGCAAGGCCGTACACAATAAACCAACTGTAATAGAGGTATCCAGAGGTAATATCCAGTGATTTTCTGACTGGTACCGTGAACAGTTCATGGATGGCTGACCCTTCGTCAATGCTTAGGAACAAAAAGATACCCGACAGGCCATACCAATACTTGCGTAGCTTTGGAGAGGCAAGTCCATTCACAAAAAAGAGGATGGCTGCTGCCAACAGCAGTATCTGTGCATACCAGGTAGGTATGCTGACCTCGGAGTTCATATTAAAAAGTCCCTGCAAGTTAGCCATTGTCGTGGCGTTAAAATCCGGAATGGTCAACAACAGCAGCACATTGGCAATCATAAAAAATGCCGAGAGGCCAGCCAGGCAGGCAAAAATCTTAAGACTATCTATTTTTATATCGTTCACTTTTCTTACCTCATCCGTATTTTACCATTAAGGCCAAGCAAGGCTAGCCCAAGGTGGTTCACTAGCTTTCGTAGCAAAGGCTGAAAGGGGCGTCAAAAAGCTATTCAACTAGATGGTTGAATAGCTTTTTGAGAACTGCAATCTATAGGCGCATTATGAAGTTTTCTTGACATATATCCGTCACGGATATAGCATCAAGCTATGCATAACAGCAATACCTACACGCCGCTCACGCCAGCAGTCCTGTATATCCTGATGGCGCTCTCTCGTAGCGACAAGCACGGCTATGCCATTATGAAACAAGTCGAGTTCGACTCTGACGGCAAAGTTTCTATGGGCCCGGGTACGCTGTACGGTTCGCTCAAACGGATGTGCGATGCCGGGTTGGTGGCCGAGAGCG
>CAZJWS010000010.1:11771-15102 GCA_964549985.1 uncultured Candidatus Saccharibacteria bacterium
TCAGCGGCGGATTTATTACAAGATAACGGGCTTAGGTCAAAAGGCTTTGGCGGCCGAACTGGAACGCTATGAACGGGTGGTGGCTTTGACTAAACGCCACGCTGCCGCTACACAGGTGGTGATTTGTGGCGCATAAAAACAACACAAAAAACTACGAGAACGCCTACGCAAAGCTACTGCGCCTGTATCCCCGCCCGTACCGGAAACGATTTGCCGAGCCGATGCTGCAGACATTTTCGGACCTCTGCTTTGAGCGTGTGCAGACAGGCAAAGGCTTGTTCTGGTTTTCGGTCAAAACTTTTGGTGGAACACTGGTAGAAATAGTAAAAGAACACATAAAGGGGGCAAGAATGAGCAGCACAGCGACAAAGATGAAAGTTCTACAAACAGCAGGGTGGCTCGCTCTACTTATTTTTATTGCGAGCTTTATATTGATTAACCATTATCGCAATAATCGTCCCGCCCAAGCTATCTCGCCAGGCACGTTTCTTGAGCAGGCTCGGCAATTGTCAAAAGGCCAGAAAGAAGCTTGCCTTATGGATCAGAGCCACGTAGTGGATGCAGTAAGGGCTGACGACGGTTTCTATGAGTTTAAAGATGAGAAGATTTCGAAGTTCGAGTCCTCGGCTGGTATTGCCATCGCGGACGTTCCGGCTGGCACGCAGTACAAAATGACTATTCATAGTTATGAGAATGGCATCGTCAGGGGATCAATGGCCTACGAATATGGCTATGGCATTTACAATTACGAAATCAAAAAATTGCCGGGCGAAGGCGAGTGGGAACTGGTATCAACCATAGCCTGCGAGCGGTCATAAAATAGTATGAAGGTAAAACAAAAACGAATGATCATCACGGTTGCTGCTGTGCTGATTGCGGCTGGAGCCGCTCTGTTCTGGGCAGCACGTAGCCGTACTCAGCCTCCGGTAGACGCGGCGCTGCCGGTATTCGTGTTTGACAGCACCGGCTTAGGAGACTGGTGGTCGCCGGGCAGTCATCCGCCGCAGCCAGAGGAGCCGAATTGGCCCGAAGGGCTAGGTGCCAGCCTGACGGTATTCGAGGGCCAGGAGCAGGCCGGTGGCGATTGCCACATCTCGTTCTTCCACTGGAATAAGTCCACCGATCCCGAAACAGCCCGCAAAGACCGTACTGACCTAGGCGCATTTGCCGGCAACGGCAGAACACTGGCAGAGCGGGCAATCAAAGTATTACCAATGCAGACACCAGAGGGCGAGAAGACCTATGAACTGTACCAGTACGAAGTAACCGGCGGCGGAAGCGAGCCAATCAAGCGGGGCGTCCAGCTCGGCTATCTGCCGCTCGAGGACAGTTACATAGAAATACAGTCGCACTGCGCTACATACGAGGGCCTAGCCAAAACACTGCCGGTACTGCCGGCGGTCGATCTCAGGATATCTGGCCAGACATCGCCATAAAAAGGAACTGGCACCGTACTGGAGTAAAAATAATATTCAACCATTTGATTGAATAACTTTTTGACACCTATAATACCTACACATCAAACTCACAAGACATATAATAAGGAGGTGCTAAGCCCAAAAGCAGGTCTGTCATAACACAATGGAGCCTTTATGAAATTGAGAAGAATAGATTACGAAAAGTTAAATGCCCGCCAAAAGGAAACCTATAATTTCCAGAAAACAGCAGCGGTCTTAGCCGACTACGGATATTCCTGTATGTGGCTGAATGATGACTGGCAAGGCGCAGACTTCATAGCCAACCATATTGACGGTATGGATTTCCTCAAGGTGCAACTGAAGGGCAGGTTGACCATAAACAGAAAGTACGTCGGCAAAAATATTTATATAGCTTTCCGCCACAGGGACGATACTTACTTGTATCCACACGATGAGGTGAAGGACCGCATATTCGAGATACTTCCCCAGACCGAAGCAAGACAGTCCTGGCAAAAAGGCAGTGGTTTCTCCTGGCCCGGACTTACGAAAAAGCTCGAGCAACTACTGGCTGACTATAGGCTCTAAGACGTCTCTCTGTACAATGCCTCATTCTGGCCGGGTTATGTTACGCTGATAGCATAAGCGTACACATTGACACTATTGCCGCGTAAGCTTCGAAAGGAAATGCAATGGCAAAAACCAAAAAACCAAAACCAACCAGCACGCACCGGCTGCTTGTGGGCACAAGCATTCTGCTGGCGGCTTTAAGCAGTGCCCTGCTGCTATACATTGTCAAGGACAGTAAGCCGGAGTTAGCCAGTGAGCAGCCGTTGATCAGAATGACCAGCAATCACTACAATATAGAAAACGGCAAACTGGTAGAACGCAGCGATAATGCCACGGCCGAACAAAAGACTTTTCTGGAAAACGAAGTTGCAAAGTCCGGTTGCGAACCGCCAAACTATAAACCTGCCAGATTTACGGTAATAGCCGAAAGCAATGACAGGAGCCAGCTCCTCTTAGGCTACGGTTGCGGCAGTACGGATGCACAAATGTACGCGGTCAAAAAGGATGGTAAATGGCAAACTATCTCGCCAACAAACCAGTTCAACCAGTTTGATATACCATTATGCAGCCACGTTGATAGCTCAGGAATTAGCCGCGAGATAGCGCCCGTTTGTGTTGATAGCCGCGAAACCCTTACGCCGGTCTATAGTGTGCGCTGAGCCGATGACGGGCGCTCTGTAGATGCCAGAACAATATTCAACCATTTGATTGAATAACTTTTCGACATTTTCTAGGAGCTATTTGAGCTTCAGGATACCTTTGATAGACGGGCTAATGGCTTTGTCGGTGCGGTGGATACAGCCCACCCAACAACAGGGCCGGCGTTCGCCAGCCAGCATTTTGGATTTGCCTACGGCCAGCCGTTTAGTGCGCGTTTCGGCCAGCTTGCCGGAAGTAAACCAACAGATCCATTCGTTGCGGGCCAGGGGAGTAATACTTTCCCACAAGGCCAACGTCTTGGGATTGGATTGGATCATTTTTGATACATCGGCGGGTAGCTTGTGCACGGTGCCGCCAGGTAAAGTTTTGGTTGCCATTCCATCATTATACCCGCTTTGGGCTGCAGGATTGTCAGATTTTACACTATCAGGCCTGGCCGATGCGGGTATACTAAGGCCTATGACAAACCCGGAAGTAGACGCTTATATCAACCAGTTTGAAGGCGAGCCCAAGAACCGCCTGCTAGAACTCCGCGAAATCATTACCACCGAGGTGCCCGATGCCCAGGAAGGCATTATGTACGGCCTGGTTGGGTACAAGCTCAACAAAAAGCCGCTGGTGTATTTTGGCAGCTTTCCGCATCACACGGGCTTTTACGCCACCCCACAGGGGCACGAGGAATTTGC
>CAZJWS010000011.1:0-4306 GCA_964549985.1 uncultured Candidatus Saccharibacteria bacterium
CAACGGCGGTTTGGCACCCCGTCAGCCGCGCGGGATTATCACTATCGAAATAATTTCTATTAGATTGATCTGCTAGAATAACCCTATAGGAGGAGACAGAAAATGGAAAGACCCGTACAATTCAGAGATCCAGAGCTCGAAACATCAGGCGAAATTATCGGATTCTACCCACGTGAGTTTTATACATTCGATAATTTCTCATCTTTTCAGGTGGATTATATGGGACGAAGATGGCCGACCTCGGAACATGCGTATCAAGCATCGCACTTTTTCGAGACTGCTCCTGAGTTGGTAGAAACTATTTATGAAGCTCGTTCGGCCCATGATGCATACAAAATTGCTAAAGCAAATAGCGACAAGGCACCTGAAAACTGGGATGAAATAAAAGTTGGCATTATGTACGACATCTGCAAATTAAAGATGCTTCAAAATCCTTACGTTCTGGAAAAACTTCAACTCAGCGGTGACCTGGATATTGTCGAGGACTCACCTAAAGATTCATTTTGGGGCTGGGGACCGAATCGAGATGGCCGTAATGAGCTGGGTAAGATCTGGATGCGATTAAGGACTGAGCTAAGGCTAGGCAATATTGCGATCAATGAGTGAGTCTCAGACCAAGAAATCTCTTGGCCAGCACTGGCTGTTTGATGACACTATGCTTGATGCTATGGTGGCCGCTGCCAATGTGCGGCCGGATGATGTGGTGCTAGAAATCGGGCCGGGGCTTGGTACCTTAACCGAAAAGTTACTCACTGCGAGCGCTACCGTACACGCGGTTGAGTTTGATCAGGATTTGATTCCGGGCCTTACTAAAAAGTTCGCAAATAATCAGCGGTTTAGCGTTGAGCAAACCGATATCCTTACATTTAACTTTGGCAAGCTGGCACCAGGCTACAAAGTGGTTGCAAACATACCGTACTATCTGACAAGTAATTTGCTGCGTATTATGTGTGAGGCACAAAATCATTTTGACAAGGCTGCGTTGCTGATCCAAAGAGAAGTGGCCGAGCGAGTCTGTGCCAAGCCGGGGAGTATGAGTATCCTAAGCGTTGCAGTGCAGTTTTACTGCGAAGTGGGCTTGGGCGAACTCGTGCCGGCTCATTTGTTTACCCCGCCGCCAAAGGTTGACTCACAGATTTTAAAATTGCAATACCGCGGGCCAAAATACGAAAATGTCGACCAGCACAAGTTTTTCCGCATCGTCAAGGCCGGCTTCTCAGAAAAGCGCAAAATGCTGCGCAGCAGTCTGAGCGGTGGCTTAGGCATATCAAAGCTAGAGGCCGAGCATTTGCTTGTAGCCGCCGGTATAGACCCGGCACTTCGTGCCCAGGCCTTGGGTTTGGCCGACTGGCATCGTTTATATCTTGTGAGCTAATAGAAATAAAGATATTTGCAAGCCCACCATTAGATGCTAAGCTTATGCATATTGCACTATTAGGAGTCAGCATGGCGCGAAAGGGGAAGTCTGTGCTTAAAAGGGGTATTCGGAAAGTAAAGAAGTTTAATATTCACAACAGCAAAAAGCTCACCATAGCCGCATTTGCTGTTATTTTTGCCGGCATTGGCGGCATCATTGCCTTGATTATCAGTAATGCGGCAGTGACGTTGGTGCCGGATAATTCAGTACCAGCGCCACAAAACATACGGGTATATGCAAATGATCTGACACTGACTGTCGTCTGGGACCATGTTCCACAGAATAACGTTGTGGGTTACTACATCCAGTATAAAAAAGTGGGCGCCCCGACTTGGGAAAATGTGCGTCAGACAATCCATGATTCAATCCAGTTGCAGCCACTCGTGAATGGCCAGGCTTACGAAATTACCGTGCAGAGTGCCCGTGGTAGTTACCAGTCAACACCAAAGGGTAATGTGGTGATTAATGACAGTTCACCAAACCTTAACTGGACCCGGGCTGACGGCCATGTATCGCCAATCACGGCCGCTACCACCGTAACGGGTACGCCCTCAAGCGCGCAGGTGGATGCCCAGCGAGCGCGCCTCACCGGCTTCTTTGATGACTTTAATACGCCAGCTAATCCTATGGACGAGACTAAGTGGAATAACGCTGCGTTTTGTATGGACGAACACAATAACGCTGGTGCATTCATAAACAACCAGTCGCATGTGCATAACTCGATCAATTGTTCGTTTGGTGGTGTGACATCGCGCCCCCGCGCAATCTTTGACACTAGTGTTGGCGTCAACGGCGGGCCGCTGAGTGAATCGAACCCCGCACAGATCGAGTTTGACCAGGACTTAATTTATGACGGCGGGCGTAGCGCCTGGTATCTGGACATTATGCCGCTGGATTCATACCGGGATAATCAAGTGACTGATATGAACGCGCATCATGACCTGTTCCATGAAGATGATGAAGACATGCCCAACATGATGCGGATCCAGGCGAACGGCGGCAGCCTCATCAACATATGGTACGACCTCAACAGGCAGTCGCAGCGGCTGAATACGCAAGCCCGGTCTACAGCATGTGGCGGCGGGCCAGATGCGGATTTTCGTTTTGCTTGTAATATGTCAAATAAGACAGGTACTTTCAGCGGCGGCCTGGCACGGCAGAATAACTCTCTGCATGCGTCAGCCCAAAATGTCCGCCGCCAGTGGGTGATCCAGATTACGCCTACCCGTATGCGTACCTTCATAGATAATACGCTTGTTGCTGATACTGATTTACCAGCAGCCTTTGCCGCCAAGCGTAAGTTTTACGTACAGAACACAATGTTTTCCTACAATACCGGTAAGGGCTGGTCGACAAGAGTTGGCGAGAACGAGTATGGTCCAAACGGCCAGTACTACAAGGGGCGTGCAGGTATTATCCCGCAGTTCCACTTCTACCACTGGGACAACTTTGGCTTTACAGGCCCGGCCGCAACTACTGTGACTCACAACTATATTGATGGTGGTACGGATGGCCGTACACCAAACTACCTGAATAATAGCGGTACTGCGATTGCCAATACGAACAACCGTACAACTATAATTCCAATCCCGGATGATCTGGGCAGCCCAGTTGGCGGCGTTGCTAAACTGATGTATTCGGTTGGAGGGAACTGGTGGAATTATAAATGGCGGCAAGGTGATTACTTCACCATTAATGGCCACCGCTATGACGTGCCGAACCCAGTCAATAACATGATCAATCCGCCAGCCCGCTATGTGACTGATGGCATTGGACACTCGAACCGCGCCGGGGTTACACATCTTATTCCGGTTAGCCGGCTCGTTAAGGGCAACAATACACTTACCTTTAACTTTGGTAGCGGAGATTCTACTGGCGGTGTAACCAATCTGCACATTGAGCTTGAGTATGCCAAAAACGGCTCGATACCTAAGTATACCCAGCCGGTTACTATTTTTGGCCAAGCGTTAAGCAATATCGTCGAACCCAAAATGACCAACTGCGATAACTACATTTATGTTGAGCAAGATATTGACTTACCGTATTTGGCTGGGAAGGCAAATATGGCGGTTGGACCTTGTGTATATCTGGATACTATGCCTAACCACGCTGGCCACGGTGACGGCACTCCCCTCCCCAACCCCGATACCACCCCTCCAACTGTGAGCCTGACTGCCCCTGCTAACAACGCCCAGGTCACCAACAATACCATCCAGGCCCGCGCCACCGCCACTGACAACGTTGGTATCAACCGGGTTGAATTCATGGTCGGCGGCCAGCTCCGTGCCACCGATACCACTAGTCCGTATGAGGCTGACCTGGACTTCACCAGTCTTGTTCCGGGTAGCTACGCTATTACGGCTGTTGCCTACGATACTGCCGGCAATACTGCTGCCACCTCAGCCGTCACGGTTGTCAAACCCCAGCCAGCCGATACCACTGCTCCAGCCGTTACTCTGACCGTACCGGCCAATAACCATAGCGTCCCGGCCGATGCGACCAGCCTTGACCTCAGTGCGACCGTCACCGACGCCGTTGGTGTCACTCGGGTTGAGTTCTACCTGGATAATGCCTTGGTCCGCGCCCTGACCACTGCCACCGGTGGTACCACCTACACCCACAACTTTAACCCGGCCTCCCTCCAGGCTGGCAGTCACACCTGGCGCGTCCAGGCCTACGACGCCGCCGGCAATGAACGAATCAGTGGTAACCGCAGCTTTACCACCACTACACCTACCACTAATCCCGACCCAGACCCCGATCCTAACCCCGATCCTAACCCTAATCCCAACCCCAATCCGGGCAAAATCGGTGATATTAACGGCGACGGCAGTGTGAACGCCATGGATCTCTCCATGCTCTTGGCCCGCTACGGCCAAACTGTCCCCG
>CAZJWS010000011.1:4316-12266 GCA_964549985.1 uncultured Candidatus Saccharibacteria bacterium
GTCCCCGCCAGCCAAAACGGCGACCTCAATGGTGACGGTAGGGTAAACGCAGTCGATCTCTCACTACTGTTGGCTAATTACGGGAAATAAGGAGAAGTGATGAACATAACACTACGAGCCAGGGGTATGAGACTACGGCATCGTTTTGGCAAACTGGCAGCTTCGAGTTTAGCAACTTTGCCCATTCTGTTTGGGTTGGCACCGGCCCAGGTCTTCGCAGGTACTAATACGATTGGCCTTAACTCAAGTGCTGGGACGGTTACCAAAGATGGTATCTTTACGATTACCGTCGTACTAAATGCCCAGGATCCTATTGATGTGGCCCAAGCTTACGTAACCTGGGATACTAGCAAAGTATCCTATCAGTCGGCTGATTATGGCGGCACGGCTTTCGGCAATGATACGGGTGATACCGTTGCTGGATCGGGTTATTACCAAAGTAGCCGTTTCCGTACCCCGCCTTTTACAACCGGCAGCCTGACGCTAGTACGACTTAGTTTTCAGGCGATAGCCAGCAGTGGTAGTGCTGCTTTTGGCGTGACAGGTGCTAACAGCTTTGCTTATAGTGGCGGAACTAACTTCCTGACTAGTGTAACAGGTGTGAGTGTAAATTTGACCGCTCCGGTTAGTAACACACCGCCACCGGCCGGTACAACCGTACAGACAAGTGGTGGGTCTGGTACAGGTGCAAGCACAGTAGTCTCAACCCCAGCCGCCACGAGCGGTAATAATGGCACACCAACCGAAACAGTTGCTGTTACCGAAGAAGAAGCTGTTAACGCCGCCAATACTACCACCGACCGTATGATTGAACTTGCTAATGCCCCAGCTGAAACTGTTGGCACCACTGCAAACACTGCCAAGAAGAAATTACCGCTTGTACCCATGATGGCACTGAGTGTAGTGGTGCTTCTTGCGGGTGCGGCTTTCGTATACCTTCGCTTCATTGCAGGCCGCCGTACAAATGCTTCTGTCGCCGCAAGTCCGATTGTTGGCACGACTGCGTCTCCATCTGTTGACGAGCTGGCATCACTGTCAGGAGGCTCAGTACCGAACAGTGGTGATGTGATTGCCCCAAATGATGATAGCAGTACACCAAAATTCCAGGGCTAGACATAAGCATGATGATTGTGCTATAATAGCATTTGCCGCTGAAAAGCGGCTTTTCCGGAATGGCTTGCTATTCCGTACCAACAAGGGGCTGAATAGCTCGACATTTGGACATTTACAAGTTGGTGTAAGCAGGCCGGTTGTCTGAACGTTATCCGGACAAACCAAATAGATGCAGAAAAAACATCTAAACTGGGCGACTTCGGTCAAGCTGTAGCCGATGCTATTAGCCGCCGTGTTGCTCCAGTTGCAGTAGCCGCTTAATTGCTGCTACGACTACAAGTGAGACATCAGATATCACGAAGTGGTCTTATATTCTTCTGATTGCTTAGGCATTGTGATCCATGATGCTTACTAAGACTTTAGCATTGCAGCGCGCGACGTTTTTGTTTGTTTCCATCGTCGTGAGCTTAAGAAACAAAGCAAACAAACTATGCCTGTAGAAAGCCAGCAAGTAACCGAATGGACGCGGGATCAAACCCGCCAGCTCCACCACGTCACAAGACTAAAAATATCCCGCTGGATTTGAGTGATCAAGTAGCTCAAATCCTAGCGGGATATTTTATAACTCGCTCCTTTCCCCGCAAAGCAGGCTTTGCGGGGCCCGAAAGCGCCCCTAGTCAGAATGACTGGGGCGTTTTTCTTGGTGTAAACTTAAAGCGGTTTGATCCCGTGAGGGCGTAAAGGCTCAGGTTTGCACACACTCCCAGACCTGTTATGATATAGAAAAGTTTTCCAGGAAGGAGCAGGTTATGGCAGAGCAAGTTCTTGAAATGGATATAATCAAAGAGGGCGGACCGGATGTTGTTGAGGCAATTGCAATACTGGACCGGGCTCTGGGTCAAATTGGTTCTCGTGAGTTGGTAAGTACGAGCGAGGTGGTTGACTGGCTACTCGACACTCGATCGGCTCTGAACAGCTAGAAAAGGATGCTCATATAAAATAATCCCCTTATGGCGGGGCTTCTTTCGTGTATGTTTTATTACAGTTATTTAAGGCCCAGGCTCTTACCATAGTGTGGTAAGGGGGAAGTAAGCATGAGAAGCAACGAACAAATTGGACGAGACATAGAGTCGCCAATCTTCGGCGATGACCATCCAACATTTGACCCTGATGATTCGCAGCATGACAGTGACATGAATGATGACTTTGGGCGTACACTGCCTGAAGATCAGCAGATAGATATCTATGAAGACGAAGAAGACGGAGACGAGCTGGGGGACTATGAGTTAGGGCTTGAAGAGCCGCGCCTCGATCAGCCGGCATTAGAAGAGGAGGGGTTGTATGCAGATGAGGAATAGCAAGATAGTTTATAGTTCACATCTTTCACCACGTAGTCATATGGTTGTGCGACCGCCACGGTACTAGTCTATAATGGGGTGATGAATGATGCTGAAGAGCAGGTGCTACCCTGTGCTGGGAAGCTGGCGTTTGATACTCGCCGGGCTGCACAGTCTACTGCTACCACCGCAGCCTATCAGCGTGGCGCAAGTGTAAAGCCGTATAAATGCCAGCACTGCCATCTGTGGCACTTGTCGAGCAACTATTCGGATTAGCGGGTAGAGTAGCGCTTGCTGCGACGCTTTCTTATGCGTATTGCCGCAATAATTAAACCCAAGACACAAAGTACGGCTACACCGTAGATAACAGGAGAGACCCCTTGTTTAGCCGTGTCTATACCTGCGAGCTCAGCAGATGAATATTCAGGCACGATCTGAGCAAGGCTCTTAGTAGATACATCCGCAAGTTTTATGAAAGCAGTATTCATTTCATGATTTCTTGCTAATCTTGAATTTTATTATGCTCCTGCTTATATCCAGTCGTCAAGAGCATAACATAATTGTCAAGGGTTGTTTCACTTCAGAATGCTTAGTAAAGTGCTTATGTGGCTATCAAGAAGACTATCAAAAAAATTAAGCGCAGATTACCTATTCGGCGGGCACCGGCAGAGGTTGACCAGGTAGTTCTGGCAAAAGCACTCAAGTATATTGATACATATTGGGATGAACTTGCCCGGCATCACAATGAAGACAGCGGTACCCTGGTTGGCTTACCCTATCCTTATGTAGTACCGGCTTCTGATCCAAAGGCCGAGTTTGGGTTTGAGGAACAGTATTATTGGGATAGCTATTTTACCGCTCTTGGCCTGCATGACAAAAAGCATCAGATATTGATAGAGGGCATGCTCGAAAACTTAATCTTTATGTTCCGTCGCTTTGGGCTTATTCCCAATGCCAGCAGGATGTATTTTACCGGTCGGTCGCAGCCGCCGGTGCTGACTAGTTTCATTTTTCATGTTTACGAAACTTACCATAAGGACAAAGCCTGGCTGCGCCAAAAGATAGCCGTAGCAAAGGATGAGTACGAACATGTCTGGATGAGCAAGACTCATCCCAAGTGGCACAATGTGCATAAAGGGCTGAGCCGGTACTATGACATTAATGTTCTGCATGACTTGGCTGAGGCCGAGAGTGGTTGGGATATGACTCCTCGCTTCGAGCGTAAATGCCTGGATTTTTTGCCGGTAGATCTGAATGCGCTACTGTATAAGTACGAAACTGATTTTGAACGTGCTGCCGAAATCCTCGGTGACGATGAAGAAGCGAGGAGCTGGAAGCGTGCTGCCCAAAAACGGCGGGCTGCTATGAACGAACTTATGTGGGGCAAAATCCGCGGTTTTTATTTTGACTACAACTACCAGCGTCAATTATTGGGTGATGTCTGGTCGCTGGCGGGCTATTATCCAATGTGGGCCGGTATGGTTACCAAAGAGCAGGCCAAGGGGCTTGTGGTAAATCTGCGGAGATTCGAAAAAAAGGGTGGTCTCAGTACTACAATGCGGCCGCTGATCGATACTTCGGTTCTCTTTGGCTCACTCAAAGCTCAGTGGGCCAATCCCAACGGCTGGGCGCCGCTGCATTATTTTGTGGTCGAGGGGCTCAAGCGTTACGGCTACGAAGCAGAGGCACGCCGTATTGCTGTTGCCTGGGTCAAGACCAATCTGGAATGGTTTGATAAGCACGGAGTATTTTTGGAGAAATACAACGTCGTTAACACCAAGAAAAAACCGGTTGAGGGGGTGTACCCGTCACAAACCGGTTTTGGCTGGACTAATGCCATGTTGTTAAAGTTTGTTGAAGACTTCGATCTACTCGAAGACTAAATGTGATATAATAACTTTATGGTAAGCGCAATTTCATCAACTTTGCACATGATGATGCCCTAGCGGGCGCTTTTTCTCTTTACTCACATTTTCTCATTACATATAAACAGGTACACTTAAGATATGTCTAATAACGTTTATGTCACCACCTCGATCCCTTATATCAATGGCGAGCCGCATCTCGGGCACGCTATGGAGTTTGTGATTGCCGATGTATTGGCAAGATACGCCCGTTCACAGGGGCTGTCCACACTCTATTCAACTGGTACAGACGAGCATGGTAGTAAAATTGCCGAGAAGGCTGCCGAGCTCAAAATAACACCCATGGAGTTGGCTGATAAGAACTCCGAAAAGTTCCGTGAAATGCTCCAGCTACTTAATATCTCTAATGATCGTTTCATTCGTACTACCGACAAGGGTCATGAGCAGCGCGCCCAGGTCATCTGGAAAAACCTCGAAAAAGACATCTACAAAGGCAAGTATGTTGGCTGGTACTGCACTGGCTGTGAGGAGTTTGTCACCGAAACGGTATCAAAAGAACGCGGCGGTATCTGCCCGACCCATAAGAAGCCATATGACCAAATCGAGGAAGAAAATTACTTCTTCAAACTCAGTAAATATGCACCGAAAATCCGCGAAGCCATAGAAGATAATAGCTTCCATGTGGTGCCGGAAACCCGCAAGAACGAAATTATTGGTGTATTTAACGAAGGCCTGGAAGACATCAGTATCTCCCGGCCAAAAGAAAAAATCAGTTGGGGCATCCCCGTGCCAGGCGATAGCAAGCAGGTTATGTATGTTTGGTTTGAGGCGCTCATGAATTACTTGACGGTGCTGGGCTACCCAGAACACGAAGATTTCAAACATTTCTGGCCGGCCACGTATCAAGTGATTGGTAAAGACATCCTGCGTTTCCACGCCGCCATTTGGCCCGGTATGCTGCTTGGGCTTGGCTTGCCACTCCCCAAGACGCTGTATGTACATGGCCACGTACAGTTTAATGGCCAAAAAATGAGCAAAAGCACTGGCAATGTGGTTAATCCTAAGGAAATTGTTGATGGATATGGCGTGGATGCATTCCGTTATTATTTCTTACGCAAAGTGCCAAGCTACAGTGATGGTGACTTCACGTGGGCACAGCTGGAAGCAGCTTACAATAATGAACTCGGCAATGAACTTGGTAATGCGGTGCAGCGCACGATTGTCATGATCGAGAAATACCAACAAGGTTTAATCGGTGATATCCCGCCAGCTGAACATGACGTAGCCGTCTACCACCAAGCAGTCAAAGCCTGCCGGTTTGATAAAGCATTGGATGATGTCTGGGATCAGATAAAAGGCCTTAACCAATATATTGAAGAGCAAAAACCATGGCAAATTGCCCGCGAGGGTGACGCAGAACACCTCAATGAGGTGTTGGTCTACATGGTGAGTTGTCTGCTGGAGATCGCTGATATGCTTGGTCCATTCTTGCCTAACACCGCACAGGCTATCAACAATATTTTTTCAGAAGGCGTGCTGCGCAAGCCAGAGACCGTACTGTTTCCAAAGATTGAAAACTTTGCTATCAAAGACAAGGATTAAAGTTTAGGGCCCCCATGCTCTAGTCTGCTAAGCGAAGCAGGCAAGGAAGCGGTTCTCCCCGAGACTTTTCGCGGGATGCAGTTGTATTACCGGAGCAGCTTAAAAGCTTGAGTAGGGTTTCTGAAATAGGACTCAGGCATCTGCCAGCCGGCCGAGGAACCGAGCAGTTCGTTCAAGTCGATCAGTTGCATCGTTAAGTTCTACGGCTGCGGCTGCTGCCTCTTCATCAGCACGCCGGGCCAAAGCCTCGTCAAAAGAGTAGACAGTAGCCTCTGGTGCTGGTACGGCAAGGGTGTTTGCTGTCTCGGTTGTTTGCGGCGACTGCGCACGTTTATAGGTGTGTTCCAGTGCACTCAAACCTTTGCTGATAGCGCCCAGTGCCCAGTGAGCCAAAGAGTTTGCGTCTTCCAACACACTGTCCATAACGCCCTGAGGCTGTGGGTGCCACTCTTGGCGAAGCCGGTATTTTGCACTGGCTCGACGATCACTTGGCAGTGGCTCTTTGTGTTTTGGTCCGATTAAGTGATCACTATATGACATTGCGAGACCCCCTAAGTTATAGCTTTGATTCCGTTATAGTCCTCAGACGGCGTAATGTAAATGTGATATTTATCACAGAACTTCATTGGCGAGCATCCGGGCAGGCAAGGTTTGTTTCGCAAGTTCCAAAAGCAAGCGGTGCGAACCGAACATAGGTAATGCTGCCGCTTCTTCGATGGTGACCCATCGGTAGCCCTCTGGACCAAGCTCCTTCGGATCACCACGCCCATGTAGCGGTAAAACGTGGGTAAGATGGGGATTTAGATGAATCGCAAAAGCGGTTGTCTCTGGCCAAGCGTTCAGTGTTGCTCGGCGATCGGCTACTGGTCCTTGGTATACCGGAATCTTCTCTGGATCAAATAGTTCATATGCCGCTCCCTTAGGTACGCCTGGCATGGTCTCTTCCCGGGCCTCGCGCATTGCTGCTTCATCAATGGACTCGCCCTCGTCCACAAAACCACCAGGTACTGCCCAGAGTAATGAATCGCTGCGCTGGACAAGCAGGACTAGAGGCTCGGATTGGTCGTATCGGAACAGGATTGGGTCTGCCGTTTGATTGCCGCCAAACTCGTAGTAAAAACCCTTGCCCGTGTAGGTGCCCAGCTCTAGTAGTTCATCGGCCCAGGGGTGTACGGGGCGTCCACAGCTATCTAATTCGTAACCCTTGGCTTGAAAATCTTTAAGTAAGTCGAGTGTTAGGGTTTCGTCATGTTTGGTCGGAGCATGGAACGGTCCGTCTTTTGGCAAATACAGCCGCCCGGTGGCCGCGCCGCGCACTGCATCTGGTCCCCAGACGAGCCGTTCGGCCGGATAATCCGGATTATGCATATCGTACATCAGTTCTAGGCTGTGCTGCTTCATCCATTCGTTAGTAGTTATTGGCTCGTAGCTGGCGGTATGTAAGAATTCGCTCATATGGTTACTTTCTGTTTAATAATTTTATCAATTGCTTTTGTTGCCTTGGCAAGTCGTTCGCGTCGTCCACCGCTAACTACGATGTAAGGCAGTTTAGCAGCTTTGAGTTCATCAATGAACCACTGATGCATATCGTGCCGGATAAACTCACCATCACGCATACCATCTTGTTCAAATGGTATGTCGGGCTTGGTGACAATATATAGGTCATAGAACGAATCAATATATTTGTCTAAACTTGGTGCAAAATAGCCCATATAGCGCTTGTGCCAGAGGCGGGTAGCAAAAGCGTTGGTATCACAGATCAAAAGTCCGTTACTTTTGCCAGCCAGCTTGTCCTCGGCGCGCTGCTGTTCGGCAGCTATAAAGTCAAATTCATCACTATCCCATTGCATTGGCTCACCGGCGGTCAATTTGCCTTCGGTGTAAAACCGGCCGTATTCGGGCACCCAATAGGTTTGATAGTGATCCGCCAGGGCCCGTGACAGGGTAGTGGTACCGGTGGATTCAGCACCCAGTACACAGATGCGACGGCAGAATTTTTGACGGACCGGTGGTTTAAGGTATCGCCAGTTTTTGTGTACATTGCGTCGTACTTTGGTGCCGGATATTGGAATACGCAGCCGGGATTTGTCGAC
>CAZJWS010000011.1:12276-15007 GCA_964549985.1 uncultured Candidatus Saccharibacteria bacterium
GCGGTGCTTACAGCCCATCGCGGCAGCGTAGGGATCGCCATAATCTTCGGAGCTAAAGACGACGTCTGGTGCATAGCCCAAGAATTTTACTGTGTGTTTTGCCCAGGCTTCAGAGTCATCGTCCTTGCCAATATCGGGGATTATCCGTACACGGGCCTTGGGATGAATCTCTTGCAGCCAGCGGGCACGGGTTTTAGCCGGAATTTTATACTCCGGCGAATCACAGACCAATACATCAACTTCGTCGGACTCCTTAAGGGCGGTATCAATCAAGTAGCTATGACCCGCATGGGGAGGGTAAAATTTTCCTACTACAAGTCCGCGTCTCATTTTAATTCCCTCCGGTAAGTGTTACGCCAGGTAATGAAACCATTGGTGGCGATGAACAGGAAGATCAGGTAAAGCAGGGCAATAAACGGTACTTCCTTGTACCAGTACAACCCCACGGCAATAATATCGACAATGATCCACAGTACCCAGTTTTCTAGTTTGCGGCGGATCATCAGAAACTGTGCGGCAAAACTCATCATTGTCGTGCCGGCGTCCAGGTAAGGAAGCGCAGCCGGTTCGGGAAAGACTGCGGGCAGCCAGGTGTGCACGTGGCTGAGAGCCCAGCCGCTTACTACCGTAGTAGCAAGGATGCTGACTGCCCAGGAGATGTTCTGGCGCTTGGTGTTGCGGAGTACCACAATGTCTTCGGCCTCGTCTTTTGGTTTCTTAGCCTTTGCCCAAGCGTACCAACCAATGATGCCGGTGATAAAGTAGTAAATCTGCTCGGCAAAATCAGCGTACAAGTTAATCTGGTAGAACAATATGCCAAACAGTACGACGCCCACCAGTCCAACTGGCCAGTTAAGGATTTTCTTCTTTGCTACCAGCCATACGCAGGCCAGGTTGAACAATGTGCCAAAGAATTCTATGTAGCTGATTGGGTAGTTAAGGATGGTAAAGAAGGTGTTGCCCACATCAAACAGTTGTAAAAATGCGTTCATCGTTTTGCTCCTTTTTGGTTGCGAAATCTACCTCGGCGTAGCGGTTGACTAGCCACTGCGGGCCGGTGTGCTTGCCGGGATTGTCGCTTAGTTTTACGGTTTCGGCACTGCGGCCGTCAGGCAGCTGGACACGAGTTGCTTTCATCACAATATTCAATGCTTTGATGCCCAAGTCATTTGTCAGACTCGTACCCCAGCCGTACAGCAGGTTAATGCGGCCCTTAAAGTGTTCGTTTAGTTTCAGGATTTCATTCATATCCAGACCGTCGCTAAACACACAGGTTTTAGTACGGGGATCAATGCCGTTGTCTTCGTAGAACTGAATTAACCGTTCCCCGAAGGCAACTGGGTCGCCCGAGTCATGCCGCACACCCTTCCAGGCCTGAGCTTGCTCAGGAGTGAAGTCGCTGAAGAAAAATTCGGTGGTAAAAGTATCGGTCAGCGCGGTCGAGAGCTGCTCGCCATACTTATTGAACCAATCACGCAGGAACTGGTTGTGCGAGGCACGGATATCTTGGCCGCGGGCATCGGCTAGGCCGGCATAGACCATTGGCATCTCGTGGGCGAAGGTGCCGATTGGCCGCAGGCCCGAAGTGTGTGCCAGGCCCACGTTTGATGTGCCGATAATATTGCCGGGGCATTCAGCCATCAGGCGGTCTACTACGTGTTTTTGCCAGCGCAGGCTAAAGTGGCGGCGGGTGCCGAAGTCGGCAAACTTGATGTCGGGATTTTGCTGCAACAGGGCGATTTTTTCGCTCAGGCGGCGGTCGCCTTCTTCGTAAATGGCTTGTAGGTCCAGGCCGTGTGCGGTTACAAAATTTTCAAAGTACATCTCGTTGATCTCGCTCATAACCACGGTTTCCCAGAAGGTCGCCAGTGCCCATGGACCGGTTGTCTCAATTGCCAAGTCCTGGGTTTCTTCGTCGATCATTACGCTGACTTTTGGCAGCTCATTACTGCGTAGGTAATCAATGAATGTTGAAGCAAACATCGGTTCGCCGGTTTCACGGCGCAGCGTGCCAAGGTAGTCAAGCTCGTCCTGGCTCCAGCCGCGGGCTTGAATGAAGTCAAAGTGTGCCTGCAAATCAGTTGGGTCGATGTAGTCCATCAACCGTTGCTCGCCGCGGTTTTTGAATGTGAATGTTACTTCGGCGTCAGGTTCTTGCTCGTGCACAAGCTGGCTCATGGTTGGCTTGTAGTAGTCAAGCCCGGCAGACAACCGCGACTGTTCGATCATCAGGCCTTCTTGGATAGGGAAGCGTTCCATCACCTGGTCCTCTCGTATGCAGTTACGATTTCGTCGCTGCTCACGAATACGGCACCGGCAGCTTTCATTTCTTCAATAGCTTGAGCGGTAGTCTCTGGAGCGACACCGCGGATCGCATCCTCGATAACGTAGGTGTCATAACCTAACTTGCGGCTATCAAGTACGGTTGCACGGACGCAGTAATCGGTCGCCAAACCGCCGACCATCAAGGCCGTACGGCGGGGATGGCCGAGGAGTTCGTCCATCGGAATACCTAGGTCCGTCTGGCCCTGGAAGCCGCTATAGCCAGCTTCATCTACTTGCGTACCCTTGCTGACGATGCGCACCATATTGTGGTGCTTGGCTAGCTCAAGACCCTTGTGAAAGGCTGCGCCTTCAGTGTTGGCGACACAGTGGATGGGCCAGGTTTCGTTATAGTCTGGCTGCTCGGCGAAGTGGTTGGTTACGGCTGGGTGCCAGTCGCGAGTAGCTA
>CAZJWS010000012.1:0-9715 GCA_964549985.1 uncultured Candidatus Saccharibacteria bacterium
TAGAACATAATGCTACGGAAGTCTCACTACTCGGCTTTCTTTTTGTCTAGCTTGTCGAGCTTCAGACCCTTGACCACAAAGTAAATAACCAGCGCCACCGCCAAGAAGCTGATGAAGTTACTCACTACCACCCCCCAAGCCATCTGGTTGGTACAAACACCGTCAACCGACTTGAGACAGGCAGTCTTTGTAGCCAGACTGCCGCTGCCTGGAAGCATCCAGCCGACAACAGGCATAACGATATTATCAACAATTGACTTCACCAGAACAGTGGCGGCGGTACCGATAGCCAAACCAACGGCCAGGCCAACTACGCCCTGCTCGCGGACAAAGTCCATAAAACCACCGACTTGTTTACCAACAAAGGTATTCTTGCTCTTCTCTCTTAGCGCTTTGGCGCGGGCCCGAGCAGCGACTTCTTTTTCGCGCGCGGTTTTGGGGTCATGCTGATGTTTGGGTGCTTCTGCCATAAATACTCCTTAAACTAACCTCTAGAATACCAGACGAAACCGCTTATGCAGATGTTTAGCGCGGGCCCATCCATGCAACCCGCCGTTCCGGTGTATCGCAATTGGCTGTTTTTATCTGCTTCAGCACTGCAGCATGATCACTACCAAATCTCAGCGTGTACGCCTCTTCGCCCACGTTAAACACCACACAATCCGGATCGACCACATAATCAAATATATGATCTATGTCTTGGTCTTCTACTCCCGTTGGGGTGTATTTGTGTGCCGGAAATGTATAGGTCGGCTTTGCCGGTACCGACATAGCACGGCCAGCCCCAGCCCAGAAAACTTGGCTTAAATCAGAACCATACATTGTTTCGGTGCTCGCATTCATATCTCCGCCAAAAATTAACTCCTCTGACTCTGGCAACCTGGCTGACAATATGTAGTTTTTGATTGTACGCACTTGGTCATCCCAATCGGACTTGTTGTTAGTGAGATGCGTATTAAACAGCGACATATGGGTGCCATCCAACTTCTTAACGCGTACATGCATGAGTATTCGTGACTCCAGCTTGGCGAATTTATCAACGACGTTACCGGGCAAGGTAACCACTGACTCGAGCTCCATCTCGGCGTCTTTCACAAGTATGAACATACCCACCTTCCCGAGCTGCGGTAACCTATCTGTGAATTCAGGCAAAGAACGCGTGGGTGCAATAGCATAGCTATAGCCAAGCTCCCTGATTTGCGCAAAAAGCTCTGAGTTTTCCTTCCACTCCTGGCCAAAAACAACATCTGGCTTTTGACCCTCAAGTAATTCAAGGAATTGCTCGTCGGTTGGCCTACCGTTCAGGCTTTCCCAGCCAAAAACATTGGCCGACATAACCAAGAGCCTGTCGCCCGCAAAGGGCATAGCTTCGGACGCATAGTAAACCTGTGGACGTGTTTGATTAGAATCGGCCGGGAAACAGCCGCCTAGCGCAACCAGGCCAAGCCCTAAACCCACGGTACGTACCGGCCACTTACTCTGGCTTTCGGGCGTATGATTTCCCATATTGGCAGCCATTATGGCACAGTTTTAGAATTTTTACATCTGTTCCGGGGCGTGGATGCCGAGGATGTTCAGACCAGTCTGAAGCGTGTCAGCATAAAGTTTGACCAAACCAAGGCGCAGGCCCTCGCGCTCGTCACCGATTACGCGGTTTTTCTCGTAAAAGCGGTTAAACTCCTGGGCGAGTTCATAGAGGTAATGAGCGATATGGTGCGGCAGCAACTCGGTGGTTGCCTGCTCTACTACCGACGGATACTCGCTGAGTTTGCGCACCAGGCTGCGCTCGTCCGGTTGTAGCGTACCTGTAACCTCGCCTTGTTTCTCGGCCTTGCGCAGAATAGAGCAGGCGCGGGCATGCGCATACTGCAGGTATGGGCCGCTGTTACCCTGCAGGCTTACCGCCTCTGCGATGTCAAAGATCACGTCACTGCCGATACGTACACGCAGGAACTCATACCGGAGCGCGCCGGCAATCAGCGTGTCATCCGGTGTACCGCCGCGAGCCCGGATAGCCTCGCCAATTTGATCAAACAGCCAACCGATTTCTATTACATCGCCGTCGCGCGAACTCATCTTGCCCGTCGTCAACTTGACCGTGCCGGTAGAGATATTGACGGTCTGGTCCTTGAGCTCCGGCATGCACAAGCCAGCGGCTGCAAGCACGCCCACAAAGTAGGCACGCTGCTCTTCGGCCGTCACCATGTAACTCTTATCCGGATGATACTGCTCGTTCTTGAGCTGGATCAGGCCAAGATCGCGGGCCGCGTACAAGCCATTGCCATTCTTACCTACAAACACATTGTCGAACGAACCGTACTCGGACCCCTTAAACACCAGCGCGCCGTCTGACTCCTGAAACACTTGGGGTGTATTGTCGCGCACAATTTTGACACCGCGCAGTTCGGCATCACTCTCTAAGAAACGCTCCCTGATTGGCTTGTTGCCAAGGCGGGCTACGTTTTCGTCTATCTGCGCAAAGCTCCAGTCAAATACTTTGTCATACACTGCAGCATACAGCGGTTCATCGCGGGTGAAGGACAGCTTGGCCAGGCGGTCGATCTCGGCCTTGGCAGCCTCATCCTCTTTGTAAGCTTTTACACCCTCGGCATACATGCGCGACATGAAGCTGTTACGCTCTTCCGGCTTGATCTCGTCGAGCTTGGCAGCATTACCATCCACGAACTTGAGCAGACTATACATACTCCGGCCTACATGCAAGCCTACGTCGCCGTGATAGCTCACCCGGTAGGTATGTGCACCGCCCTGCTCAATAAGGTTAGCGATGGTGTCGCCCAGAATTGCATTAAAAGCGTGACCAATATGCATTGCCTTGAAAGGATTGGGGTTATTGGTCTCGATCACCACCGTAGAATCATGCAATGACTTGTGCGGCTGAGCCGTTGCCTGCGCCAGCAATGCACCATCGCTCAAAGTAATGTTAATAAATCCTGGGCCGGCTACTTCGGCTTTTATAATCCGGCCATCCTGCAGCCCGGCCGCAATAGCCTCGGCAATCTCGCGCGGGCTCTTGCCAACCTGCTTAGCTAGCTGCAGTGCGATGTTGGTAGCAAAATCACCAAACTGCTCCTCGGGCCGCGTCAACATCACTTCGGCACTCACATCAAAAAGCTCGCGAACCTTGGCACTCAGTAACTGACTTATCTGTTCCATCACGTAGTAGATCCTTGATGCTCAAAATGCATCTCGTTGTACTTCTCTAAATGTTTACTGAGCATTCTTCTGATAGCCTGGTGTCCTTGGGTAGTTTTAAGATATGTTCCACGCCTGGTTGCATCCTCATAGTTAGCGTAGGCTTCGTAGAAGATCAAAGTCCATGGGGTATAAGCCTTGGTAGATGCATTTTGCTCGGCATTATGTTCTTGAACCCGCCTTTTAAGATCGCGGGTTTTACCTATGTAAAGTCGCTTTTTAGCTTCTGATTGCAATATATATACGTAGAACATAATGCTCATCAAGGGCTCACTACATGATCCATATCTGTTACAGTATAGCCTATTTCTGACGCGAGAGGGCTTTAATTGTAGTGTAAAACACCGTATAGGTACCGGCAATAAACACAAAGAACAGCGCTGTAGTTGAGAATGTATCGGGATAATCGCCAGGATACATCAGCCGCTGCAGTACATCTATCACGATACCGGCCGGGTTTGCCAATACATCCCAGCTGTTCCAGCCCAGATTCCGCCCCAAATAGATTGCAAAGCTGCACAGCACAAACACCAGCCCCAGCAAAATCCAGCGAATATCACGCGTCTTGCGCTTCTTCAGCTCCGTGTGCACGATATACACCGCCAGCCAGCCCAGTATCAACCCTGTGAGTGCGTACATCATAAACAGCACAATATCGAACATGACGGTCACCTTGCCAAACCGATCTAAATGTATGAAGTCAGTCACCAGATAGAAGCTGTTTGGCAGAAAGAGTAGCCAAAGCACCGTAAGCACCAGCGGCTTCCAGCTCAGCCAGCGGTTTGTCCGAAGCGTGCGCACCAGTAGTACCGCGAACAACAGCGGTAGCCACGCCAGCAGTAAATTCCAATTAATAAACCAGAAACGCCAGCTACCGCCGCTTATAATCACTCGGAAGAGAAACAGAAGCAGACACAAACCAGTAGCTAGTAGCAGAGGTATACCCAAAGGGTGCAGCCGCGGCTTTGCTTGCTTTTTCATCTACCTCAAGTATAGCAAGCCACCAGAGAAAATAGGCAAAATAGCATTTTAACATTTACATATTTAAATGTTTAGATTATTGTAATAGAGTCTGCTGCTTAGTCTCGCTTTCCCGAGCGAGCATTGTTTTTAGCTCGGCGAAAGGGGCGAATAGATTTGTGGGCATACAGCGTGTATGTTTGCAAAGCTCTTCGCCACTTGCAGCCAGCCAAAAATAAGCGCAGACGAAATGGATACTAAGTAGTAGACTCTATGTATGCATACAACCGACACTGCCACCATCCTAAAGGCCATGGCAGACAAGACCAGGCTCGATATCATCCGCCGGTTGGCCGCGAAGCCCGCCGCCACATCCAGCTGTAGTGATGTCAGTACCTGCTCTTCTCTGAGCCAACCGGCTATGAGCCACCACTTCAAAAAGCTGGTGGATGCTGGCGTACTCAACGAGCGCAAAGTCGCCACCGAGAAACTCTATGAACTTAACACCGATTTACTCAAAAAAATCGGCATCGATCCAACCAAACTTTAAACAAGGAACCATACATGAAGGTATTATTAGTCACCAGTTCTGTTCGCGATGGCCGTGTAGCCGACAAAGTCCTGAGCTACGTCCAGGAAGAACTCAAAAATTACCCTGATATTGAGGTTAGTGTCGCCGACTTTAAACAAAACCCCCTACCCTTCTTTGACTCTGCCCTCAACCCATCCAACCCCGACTTCAAGCCAACCGATGCCAACGTTATCACCTGGGGCAAGCAAGTTGCCGAGGCTGATGCAGTTATCATCCTTGAGGCCGAGTACAATCACAGCTACACGGCCGTTATCAAGAATGCGATTGACTGGCTGTATCCAGAATGGAAAGACAAGCCAATCGGCCTGATTGGTTATGGCTGGGCCGGCGGCTCGCGCGCTACCAAGCATCTGCGTGATATCTTAACCAGCAACATCGATGCCAAACCGCTTGCCATCGAAGCCAACCTTCATTTTAAGCAAGAAATTGAACTCGACGGCAGCCTGCTAGACGAAGCCAAAGTCCGCGAATCAATCAACGGCGTCCTACAAGCCGCAATCGAGGCTGTTACTGAAGCCGAGGCTTTGGCCTAAACTTAAACCTCACCCTTGAGGTACTTCTGACGGGTTTCAGGGCTAAGGTGTTCGATAGCGTATCTGAGAGTGGTGCGCGGCATATCGCGGCAGTGCTGGTCCAGAAAGGTTAGCAACAGGTGCTGGTCTACCCGTTTACCAACCTCGCGCAGCATCCAGCCGACGGCTTTTTGGATCAGATCGTGGGTGTCGTGTAGCAAATCCTCGGCAATAATCAGCGCTTCGTCGGCCCTGCCCTGCTTGATGTAGTGGAAGGTTGCGAGCATGGCGATGCGGCGCTCCCACAAGTTAGCTGACTGGGCCAGTTTGGTGAGCACTTTCATTTTGTACGGACTGTCACGCAAGTGTGGCCCAACAATATGTTCGGCCGAACTATCTACCAGGTCCCAGTTATTGATATTTTGCGTGTGGGTGATATAGAAGTTATAAATTTCTTGCCTGGAATTAACATTGCCGCGCTTGTAATTATCCACCAGGATGAACAGGCCCGTCAGGCGCTCTTCGTGCCACGGGCTTTGAATTAACTTCTCGATATCCCCCAGCCACAAATCACGGTACTTTTTGGCCAGTTTGCGCTGCTCGGGCACAGTGACGCCAATAAACTTATCGCCCTCGGCGTACTGCCCGGGTCCGGCCTTAAAAAAGCGTGGAAAGAACGCAGCTTTTTCTGGATCGGCCGCCGCGCGTAAGTCAGCTCTTAGGTTATCAATTGGGGCTAAATTCAACAAAAGCCTCCGTGCCTAAGGCAGGCCGCAACTTATCACCAAATTCACCCAGGACCGCCTCGAACTGCGATGGCATCGACCGCAGGCAATTCAGTTTGCAGTCAAATAACGGATCATCCAGCTCAAATTTGATCGCACACTCGCTATCAGCGCAGACTTTCGGCTCATCAATGTTAAAGAAAAAGTTAAACTTCTCGTCCACCGGCCTGATAGCTTCGTACTGGTCACTGGTCAAAATACTGTGGTAGACCTTGGGCTTTTTGCTGGCCTGAACCGCCGCCAACCCCGCCCAATGCGAAACCGCTTGATGGTCCGGGTGGCCGGTCATACCGTCGGGGCCAAATGTCATAATGCTGTCGGGCTGATAGGCTTCGATGAGCGACACCAGCCGCTGCACCGCCTCGGGCTCGTGCACTTCGGCGCAATGACCGTCGGGATAATCCAAGAAGTGATGCTGCTTGATGCCAATGTGCTGATACGCAGCTTTTAGCTCGGCCTCGCGGATTTTGCCTAAATGCTTGGCAGGCCAGCGTGATTCGTCCTGCACACCTGCCTCACCACGGGTTGCAGTAACACATACAACAGCCTGGCCGTTCTGCACCGCCGCGCACAAAATCCCGCACATAGACATGACTTCATCATCCGGGTGCGCCCAGATGCCCATAATGGTACCAAGTTGTTTAATGTCTTCGGGCGTGGTGATGGTGGGCTGCATAGCTCCAGTTTATATCACGGCCGTAACTTGCCAATAGTTTCTCTTGTAGCGAGGGCTTTTCGGACAGTTTAACTGCTTCGCCAACCAATCCCGAATCTTTGGCCATGGGTAGGATTGATGCCGCGGCATCAATCACTTCCTGTGCTGTCCTATCATCAATTTCAAAGCTAACATCAAGCGCCTGCGCCAGATCCCAGGCATGGATGATAATATCGGCTGCCACCTCATCCATATATTCAGCCGCTGTTTTATCGCCATAGGACAAATGAACTGTTGTGTTTCTATCTACAACACTGGCAGCATGTAGCGCTTCGGCGGCGTAACGGTGCCACGCTTCGTAGGGCCGGCCCCCAAGTAAATCACCTTCTAACTCATCACCAACTTCTGTGATGGTCTTGCCCTCCAGCAACGGCTCGATCCAGGCGGTTTCGTACACCAAATGGTTTATGAGCATATGTACATCCCACTCCGAACAAGGTGTGGGCTTTTCCATATCTTCATCACCAACCCGGACCATGATCATGTCGGCCATATGGATCGCCTTGTGTAGTAAACGCTCTTCCATGCTGCCCCTTGTACTTTAAGGTTACTTAAGGAGCATAGCCCCTCGCAGCTGTTGATTCAGTCAAAAAGATTACTTTTACTCTATGCTGTAGACTTTACAATCTCTTAAGGAGGTGTAAGGATATGTGCATGAGCGATTTTGAGAGTTTATCCAACCATAATGATACGCCTGTTGAAGATGCGAATATTCTGCATGACGATACGCCTATTGAGGCAGTACAAGCCCCATCCAATGCTGAACAAATACAGAGAACCCTTGCGGCTTTCAGGAGAGTGAGTATACTTGGTAATGTACTGGACAAATTGCCTCCAGAAAATGCAGCAAGACTACGACGAGAACTAAACACACAGAACCAAAGAAACAACTATCGCTGGGCACTTAGACGTTATGGTGGCGTTGCGCGAACCTGGTCCTAATTTATCCAATTCTATAATCGGTGCCCAGAGTTTATTGGGCTGTGAACTGGTACATCACACCCCTGCCGGTGATATCGGCGGGATTATTATTGAGACCGAGGCTTACGCCGAAGAAGACGAAGCCAGCCACAGCTTCCGGGGCGTCACCAAGCACACTGCGCCGATGTTCAAAGAAGCCGGGTATGTGTATATGTATTTTATTTACGGCATGCACTGGTGCATGAATATCGTCACCGGGCCTACCGGACACGGCGAGGCCGTGTTGATCCGTGCCCTCAAACCCACCCGCGGAATACCTATTATGCAATAAAACCGCAAAATGAAAGGTCCGACCCTTCAGAAATTGACGAATGGCCCCAGTTCGCTGATGCAAGCCTTGGCCATTCCACCAACTTACTCAGGCCTTAAACTTGAACAAACCAGCCTGGAATTAATTCCGCCAACTATGGCAATCACCAATATTCAAACCAGCCAAAGAATCGGCATCAAGAAGGCCACGGAGAAGCCGTGGCGTTTTTATATTACTCCGTAGGTAAAGCTTCCGTCGGGACCGTAAACGTATGAGAAAACTCATCGTCATGATGGACTACTCCACGCATGCGTTGTTCATCATCTGGGTCAGGCATCAGTTCCACACTAACCGATGGCAGCCCAGCAGCATAGTGATACCCCTCGGCTGAACGGATAACCGTTACCGGCTCCCCTTTGCGCCAACGCTGAGCAGCCTCTACGGCACGCGCTTCTTCGGTTTTTCGGAATCGCTCAAGCATCTATTTTTTCCTCACCAGCAGCAGGATAGCCGCGCTGGCTACAAAGAAAATTCCGACAAACTGCAGTACTTTGCTGAAGTTACTCCACAGTTCGTCTGATTCGAGCACACCGCCGACAAACAAAGTTAGCAGCATAGCCGCAAAGATTACGAGGATTATGAGGGTGAACCGCACTAAGTTTTGCATTGTATATTCTCCTGCTTGCATTGTAGCATTCTCAAATTAAAAACCCGCTTGGGGGCGGATTCTTAGTTTGGCGGAGAGGGGGGGATTCGAACCCCCGGTAGAGTTGCCCCTACACAGTCTTTCCAGGACTGCCAATTAAACCACTCTTGCACCTCTCCTCGTCGAAGCGTAATTGTTATATTGCTGAACTGCCGGCAAAATGAATTTGCCCGTCAATTCTAGCAATTTAACAAAGTCTTCCCCTCTCAAATCCGTGAATCCTCTCACGGATTTGGTGTCAAAGTCTTTGGATTTTATAGATTTTAGGGGCCTTATAGACTTTTGACTTGCCCATTATATCTTAAAAAAGTTAATTTTACACCTTGATAACAGATAGAATATTTGGCACACTACAGTAACAAATGGCAACCGTTATAGATCTACACGAAGTCTCCAAGCTCTACGGCTTTGGCAATGCCACCACCGTAGCCCTGGATGAAGTCAGCCTCACCGTTAAAAAGGGTGAGTTCGTGGCCATCATGGGGCCCTCCGGCTCCGGCAAATCCACCCTCATGAACATTATTGGTCTGCTCGACCGCCCCACTCATGGTAGCTACACCCTTAGTAGCCGGTTGGTCTCTCGGTTGCGTCCCAATCGACTGGCCAAGGCCCGCCGCGACCATATTGGTTTTATCTTCCAGTCGTTTAACCTTTTGCCTCGCCTCACCGCGCTCGAAAACGTCGCGCTGCCCCTGGCCTACAAGGGCGTCATGCAAACCAAACGGCTCAAGCAAGCCTCGGCAGCCCTGGAACGTGTCGGCCTGCAAGACCGCGAATACTTTTATCCCAAAGCTCTGTCCGGCGGCCAGGCCCAACGCGTCGCCATTGCCCGTGCTCTCGTGAACAACCCCGACCTCATCATCGCTGACGAGCCCACCGGCAATCTGGACAGTCACAGTTCGCGCGTGGTTATGGAGCTTCTAGCCGAACTCCACAGTACCGGCAGCACCATCCTCATGGTCACGCACAACCCCGAACTCACCCGCTACGCCACCCGCGTA
>CAZJWS010000012.1:9725-14194 GCA_964549985.1 uncultured Candidatus Saccharibacteria bacterium
GTGCTGCTGGCGGCCATCACAGTGCTCTTTTACCTGTACTACGAATTCCGCTACGCCACCCGCGTACTTTATATGCTCGATGGCTCCATCGTTCACGACGAAGCCACCCGCCTGGGCGAAGTACCTGAGCGCGCCCGCGAAGTTCCTACCGAGGAGGATGAGACCCTTGCTGGTATCTCGGCCTTCATGCAGGAGATCCCCGCCAAGCCTGCGCCTGCCCGCAAGCACATCACCAAAGATTCCAAGAAGGCAGTTAAGCCCAAGAAAACAACCAAGAAGAAAGCGGCAAAGAAATGACCAGGCAAAGCCATAACAAAACATCCTCCCCACTGCAAAGTTTCTTTGCTGCGCCGGATTGCCGTTTCGCTTCGCAACGTACCATAGGGTACGCCTTGTCTCGAGAACAGCATCCCAGCATCAGCAAAGCAAACTTCTCGTTGAGGGAAGGAGTTATGCCATGACTTTGCTCACCGGCACAAACGTCCGCATGGCCATGTCGGCTATCCGCGCCAATAAGATGCGCAGTTTCCTGACGATGGTCGGCATTATCATTGGCGTGTCGTCAGTCATCATGACGGTCTCTATGGGCGAGGGGGTCCGCCGCCAAGTGGCCGACACCAACCAGGCCAGCAACCCAAGCCTGGTCACGGTCCGCTCCGGCAAGATAGCGCAGCGCGGCCCGGACGGTTCGGTTACCAGCGTCAACTACCTGGCCGCCTTTGGTACCAATTCCCTCACCGAGCAAGACTACGAATCACTCAAAAAATTATCTGAGGCTAAAGATATCGTACCGCTGGCAACTATTTCCGGCCAACTCTCCAACTACGAGGGCGAAGTTTACGACGGTGCCAGCATCATTGCAACCGGCAGCAACCTGCCGGAAGCGCTTGGCCAAAAGGTCGTGTACGGCGAATTTTTCAACGACAACTCCGGCCGCAATGTCGCCATCATCGGCAAGCGTGTTGCCGAAGAACTATTTCAAGAGAATGTACCTTTAGGCAAACTCATCACTATCCGCGGCGAGGACTTTATCGTGGGCGGGGTGTTTGACGAGTTCAAAACCAACCCGCTCAGCGCTGTGACTGATCTCAACAAAGCCATTTTTATCTCTTTCCCGGTCGCCAAAGCTGTCTCTGGAGGCAGCCCCAATATTTATCAGCTCATGGCTCTGCCCAAAGATGATTCCAGCCCCGACCAGCTGGCCGAAGCCGTCAACAAACAGATGCTCGCCAACCATGGCAACCAGATTGACTTCACTGTGCTCAAAGCCAGCGAGACCGACCTGGTCGCCCGCAGCACCGTATCGGTTGCCGCTTCATTTGTAGCCGGCATTGCCGCCATCTCCCTGCTGGTGGGTGGTATCGGCATTATGAATATTATGTTTGTATCCGTCACCGAGCGTACCCGCGAGATCGGTGTACGCAAGAGCCTTGGTGCTACCAACCGCCAGATTTACAGCCAGTTCCTCATTGAAGCGGCCGTACTTAGTATTGCCGGCGGCTTGGTGGGTATAGCAATTGCACTCGCTGGTAATGCTGTTGTAAGAGTAACAACAGACCTGCAACCTGCTGTCACCTGGCAAATCATGTTGCTGGCCGTGGGCGTCTCGGCTGCCGTGGGCATTGTCTTTGGTACCGCCCCAGCCGTCAAAGCTGCGCGCAAAGACCCCATCGAATCACTCCGCTACGAATAGCCTAGTTGTTGAGTTCAGCTTTGAATTTTTCTATGAGATCAACTGGCGTTGGGTTGAGGCCATTGAGCAGTGCCAAGTAGATTGATACGAAATCGCCAAGTGCAATGATGTAGAGTAATTGCTCGAGAATCGTCTCACCCTTTGCCTCTACAATATGCGGATTGGGCCAGCGGCCGCTGAGGAGTTTATTGGTAACCTCAAAGCGCTTCTGGGTACGCTCGTGCTCAAGACTGCTCTTGAGTTCGATGACTTTATAGGGCTTATCGATAGGGTGTGAAGTCCAGCCCAGGAACTCGTTATGATTAAATTCCGGGAATTGATCACACCAGGCAACGTTTTTGGCATTCTCGTTGAAGCTGATCTTCCACTTGT
Organism: uncultured Candidatus Saccharibacteria bacterium; assembly: GCA_964549985.1. GTDB lineage: Bacteria > Patescibacteriota > Saccharimonadia > Saccharimonadales > JACDBH01 > CAZJWS01. The sequence continues at coordinate 11,791 of CAZJWS010000012.1, forward strand.
AGGCTGCCGGGTACAGCTTAGGTCCCGCATACACAACTGGTGAACTACCGGCCAACTCCAGGGCGAGCTCCTTGGCATCATTGTCGGCGGTTTTGACATCGGCCCGCCATTTGATAACCGCATTCTTAAGGAACTCATTCGCACTGTGCAGTGCGGCCTCGGCACTTGATTCGCCCACCAACCCTGCCCGCTCCAGCACCGTTACTAACGCCTTGAGGCTATAGAGCGCCGCGTGGCGTGGCTGCATGCCACCAGGGATTTGGGCAAGCGGATAGCCATTTTCCTGCGCCAGCTCCTGCATTTTGCCGCCCGAGGCAATCACTACAATTTGCGCACCTTTTTCTTTGGCTTTACTCATGGCTTCGATGGTTTCCTCTGTGTTGCCCGAGTAACTGCTAGCAATAAAAAGTGTCTTGTCTGATACATAGGCCGGGATGTGATAATCACAAGAGATTTCAAATGGCACGGTATAGCCCGGCCAACTGATACTGACAAGGGCCGCAAGGGCCGAACCGCCCATACCAGCAAAAACGACGTTTTCGAATTTTCCATTCACCATTTTCCATTCACCAAGGTCAAAGACATGTTCCAGTTGCTGCCACTGCTTCTCGGCAATACCCAATGCGTCCTGGGCGTCCTTTTCGTGGATGTATTTGAGATCATCAAGCATAACTTTAATAGTACAGAGTACAGAGTACTTAGTACAGAGTCACAATGCGGTCACTCCGTACTTTGTACTTTTTCAAACTGCTTATGATATATTGGGTGCAGATATTTTGTAAACTAACAATAGACAGGAATAAGAGGTGGGCATCTTTGGTAACAGCAACAACCAGCCAGCACCTGCAGTTGATCCCTCGGCTGCAAGTCCGGCACCAGATCCGCAGCAAGGCAATATTGACGGGGTACTTCCAACCTCTGGCGACCAGCCCGTCGCACCTTATGGCCCGCAATCTGCACCTACCCTGGATACACCGGTAGATGACACCTCTAGCCAGTACATTGTGACCGGCCCTGCCCCTCAACCTGCCGATAATACCGCTAGTCCGGCTTACAATCCACACGTTGGTGCACCAGTATCACAAGATGACAGCGCTCAGTCTCCACTTCCCGCTGCAGATGAAGTGGCCCAAGAATATGACCAGCCCGAACCCACAACACCTCCTGCTGAGCCAGTATCAACCGAGGCCGAGGAGCCACAACCAGTAGAAGAGCCAACCCCGACCCCTGGTATTACTCCAGCCTACCCGGAAGAAGCTATGCCGGCACCGGCAGAGACTCCTGCCGAACCCGCGGCCGAAGTAGCACCCGACGAAGTAGCCGCCGAGGCACCAATCGAGGAAGAAGCGCCGGCCGAGGCCATACCAGTGACCGTCAACCCGGCACCCGAGTCACTTGAAACTCCGGACCCAGTTACACCCCTACCATCCCCATCTACCTCTACCGACGGTCAGGACCTAAGCAGCATCAAGCAACAGGCATTGCAGCAGCTCTCGCCACTGGTCACACACTTGAATCAAACTCCAGAAGAACGGTTCAACACAGCCATGATGATGCTTCAGGCTACCGATGATCAATTACTCGTAGCCGTTGCCTATGAGGCTGCTCAAGCCATAACAGATGAGAAAATCCGCGCACAGGCTCTTCTGGATATCGTGAACGAGATCAATTACTTCACACAAAAAGCGGCTTAAATCGCTTTTGGAATATAGAAATCAGCAGTAAAAGTAAATAAACCCCGGATAGACCGGGGTTTTCGATTAACTAGATCTAAGTAGAGTTAGCGAATAGCCTTACGGCGACTCACTATATAGTGCGCGCCGCCGGCCAAGGCAGAAACACCTACAAACATACCAACGATGTTTTCTGGGCCGGTGCTCGGAAGTGGTGCGGCAGCGGTACCAGACTCTTCGGTTGCATTGCCAGAGCTATCGCCAGTTGAAGGTGTAGTTGGAGTTGTAGGCTGGCCATTCTCACTCCCAGCCCCTTGAGTATCTGCGCCGTCCTGATTAGCTGAGTCCGGTTGATTAGTTTGACCCTGGTTAGTACTCTGGTCACCTTCATCTGCATTATTTCCACCATCGATAGTCAGGTTATCGTCATCTGGATTGGTGTCGGTTGTTGCAACCTCGTTGTTATCCTTGGTGATCTGACGGTAAGCCCAGCGGCCGCCCAAAAAGAGGCCAACAACAATCAGCACGACAACCGCAACAGACACCAAAGCCAATACCCAAGCCAACCATGGCCGGTCACGGCGCTCGGCTTGATAGTACTCGTCTACTTCTGGTAGGACTGAATTGGTGTTCTTACGTTTGAACAATGCCACAAAATTTCTCCCTTTTAGATGATTGTACGATATTTTGGATGTAATCGCAATATCATCATTAAGAAAGTTCAAGATTTA
>CAZJWS010000013.1:0-4525 GCA_964549985.1 uncultured Candidatus Saccharibacteria bacterium
GCCTGGTCTTCCTTGGTACCTGGGATTTTGCCAAGGTGCTTGTAGGCTTTGTGGGTGACCTTGCGGCCGCGGGGGGTGCGCTCCAGCAGGCCGATTTGCAAAAGATACGGTTCGTAGAAGTCTTCGATGGTGGTTGTCTCATCGCCGGTTAATGCCGCCAGTGTATTGAGGCCTACCGGATTTTGGCCGTAGTTTTCTATCATTTTGTCCAGCAGGTGGCGGTCTGCCGGGTCCAGGCCAAGTTCATCAACTTCAAGCATTTGCAATGCCGAGGTGGTGATAGTCGTGTCGATAATGCCATCGCCATTTACATCGGCATAGTCACGCACGCGCTTAAGTAAGCGGTTGGCAATACGTGGCGTTAGCCTTGCGCGGGTCGATAGTGTTTGCGCGGCTTCTGGGTGGATGTCGGTGTTTAATATGCCCGAGGCACGGGAAATAATTTGAGCAATTTGCTCTGGTGTATAAAATTCCAGCCGGTACATGTGGCCGAATCTGTCACGCAGCGGTGCGGCCAGTGCGCCGGTGCGGGTTGTAGCGCCAATCAGCGTGAATTTTGGCACATCCAACCGTAAGCTGCGGGCTGACGGGCCTTTGCCCAACATAATGTCGATCTTGTAATCTTCCATGGCGCTATACAGCACTTCTTCAACACTGCGATGTAACCGGTGGATTTCGTCGATGAACAAAATATCGCCGTCTTGCAGATTGGTCAGCAAGCTTGCCAAATCCCCTGCCCGCTCAATTGCTGGCCCGGAAGTCACACGGATCTGCGCGCCCATTTCATTGGCAATCACGCTTGCCATAGTGGTTTTACCCAACCCCGGTGGGCCGTAGAGCAAAATATGATCCAGCGGCTCACCACGCTTTTTGGCCGCATCAATCGCCAGCTTCAGGTTTTGCTTGAGCCGTTCCTGCCCAATATAGCTGGCAAAATCCCGCGGCCTGAGCGTAATCTCAAACTCAACCTCCTGCGGGTCACTGTCATCTGTGTTTGTATGAACAATTCGCTCAACTGCCATGGTAACTCGTTTTTAACTGTCTAATTATTTTCTTGTATCCGTGCTCTTCAACGTAATCCCACGCAAGTAAGTAATCCTTGTCTTTGGTTTTTCGGTAAAAATCCTTATCACGTTCCAACCGCTCGGGTGCATTCAGTGTATCAAGATATATAGACTTATGCACAGCATGTACGGGTATATGAACAAGCGTGGTAAATGTGTGGTCCTTGCCAAACATCTTCTGCCACTTGGGCCTTAGGGTGTCCTGCTGGTATGGAATTGACGTATTGTCGGTAAGCAGCCGATGTATGATTTCATGCGTCAACGTATCAACGAAAGCGTCCGGTTCTTGCATAACCCCAATAATCATCGGATCACTGAATGCGTTGAACCAAGGGGCGATATAGACATCGATGATATTCTGTCTAAATTCAAGCTCAAGCAGATCCATCATGCTTGTCATAATATTGTCTTCTAATGGTTTCCAGGCCTCCTGATATGATTGGACTCGTTTTGCTATCCATTCATCATCCGCCAGAGGTTCGCCCTTGCCCCATAATTCATGCAGATGTTTTGAGGCATTTTCGCGTAGCAACCAGGCGTCTTTAATACGAACTTTTGGATAGCTCATTATTTTCCTTTCAGCGCTTGCTTTATACGGTCTTCAACTGGTAAAGACTCATCTATGCCTTTGAGTGCAGCGGCGGCATCTTCGGGACGATAGCCAAGGGCCATCAGGACTTCGGCGGCTTCGTCCTGGGTGTTTATGCCGGGGCGGGAGACAATACCTTCGGCTGCTTCCGATGCAGTGATGCCTACTTTGTCGCGCAGTTCCACAATGATTTGCTCGGCGGCACGTTTGCCTACGCCTTTTGCGCTTTGCAGCATTTTAACTTCGCCGCTGGCTATGGCGCTGCGCACCGTTGATTCATTGCCGATATCAAGTACGGCCATAGCAACTTTTGGCCCGACGTTCTTGACGCCAAGTAGCTGCATAAACAATCCCTTGTTGCCTAAACTCACAAACCCAAACAGGTCATATGATTGCTCGCGGATATGCTCATACACATACAACTTGGCTTTCTCACCCGTGTGTAACCGCCCAAAATCCTCAGCCGTAACCTGCAGGCCATAGCCAATACCACCGACATCCAAAACCACGCCTTCAGGCAGCTTTTCACTAATTACCCCAGAAAGTGTCGCTATCATCTGCAATCATTATCCCACCAATCTCTATTTCCAGGACCTGGTCTTGGAAATAGAGATTTTATTGTATAGTAGTACTATGGCAAGTCGGAATTCGAGGAAGATTTATCTGGAAAACACGCATTATCACGTCTATAACCGTGGTGTTAACAAACAGGCCATCTTTCTTGACGATGAAGATTATGCGGTATTCCTCAATCTATTCAAACGATACCTGTCCAGGAGCCCACAAAAGGACGCAAAAGGGCGAGAATATCCCTGGCTCTACAACGATATTGAGCTACTGGCTTTTTGTCTTATGCCCAATCACTTTCACCTATTGGTCTACCAGATGGAAGAAGATTCACTCAAACAATTACTAAAGAATGTTTGCGGCAGTTACACAGCTTACTTTAACAAAAAATATCAACGGGTTGGCCCCCTCTTCCAGGATAGGTTCAAGGCGGTAATCATCAATGATGATATGTACCTGCACCATATTTCAAGATATATACACCTCAATCCCAAGAGTTATCTTGACTGGCCATACTCCAGCCTAAGCTACTACCTTGGCATAAGATCTGCCGAATGGGTCCATCCAGTGCGTATACTTGAGCTCTTTGATAGCAACCAGTCGGAATATCTAAAATTTGTAAAAGATTACGAGGGACAGAAAGAAATCCTAGATGAAATAAAAGCCCAACTTGCCCATACCACCCCTGATATTCCAGGACCTGGTCTTGGAAATAGGTAAATTATGGTCTAATAGTCATTGAGTGGGTGATGGCGCAGGCAATTGCGTCGGCGGCGTCGTCGGGTTTGGGGATTTCTTTGAGGTTCAGAATTACACGCACCATTTCCTGGATTTGTTTTTTGTCGGCTTTGCCGTAACCGGTTAGAGCTTGTTTGATCTGTAACGGTGTGTATTCAGCAATTTTGAGGCTGGCCTGCATGGCGGTCAATAGTACTACTCCTCTGGCCTGCGCTACGGTCATTGCAGTCGTTACATTCTGCGCAAAGAATAGTTTCTCTACCGCCATTTCATCTGGTTTGGTCTGAGCAATTATGTCTGTCAGTTCATCATAAATAGTAGCTAGGCGTACGGCGTCATCCTCTTTAACCGGCGTACGAATAACGCCACCATCCACCAGCACTGGCTTGCCTTTGATAACCTCTATGATCCCGAAGCCTAAGATACCTGTACCCGGATCAATGCCAATAATTCTCATTTGTAAGGATTCTGATAATTAGCCTGCGCCATGATACCCACAAGCTCCTCATGGATGAAACCGTTCGACACTATTGCTCCAACAATCGGCCGATCATACCGTTGCTCATTACCAAAAAGGTCCGTAACCCTACCGCCAGCCTCAGTAACAATAACCGCCAGGGCAGCGATGTCTTCGGGCTTTGTCTGGCCAAATAGCAATGCATCAAAATGCCCTGTAGCAACAAGTGCGCCGGTTATACATGCTGAGCAAAGGGTAGTTACTTTGGCCCCAGCTTTGTTCATGAGATCTTTTGGATCATCAAAATCAATGCCTTCTTTATTATTCACCCAAAGCTCTTCGTTTATATATGCCAGGTCAAGTGTACTTTGACTCGAAACTTTGATTTTATTGCCGTTCAGGAAAGCACCTCTGCCCTGCACAGCTTCAAACAAGCGGTCGTTATACGGGTCATACACAACTCCTACCACAGCTGCACCGTCGCTATTAACCAATGCAAGTGAAAAGGTTGAGATTGGCAAACCTTTTGCAAACGGCATGGTGCCATCAACCGGATCACACACCCAGGTTGCCTTTGGATTATCTACATGAAATACTTCTTCTTCACCATGCACACTATATTCAGGGAATATGGATGAAGACTCTTTGATGACCAGAGAATTTATTTCTGTATCAGCTTTAGTGACAAGTGTTTTGTCTTCTTTCTGGGTCACATCTGCGACTTCAGACAGAAAGTATTTGCGCATAACTTCACCGGCTTCTCGAGCAAGCCGCTTGGCAAAATCCAGCTCTTTTGAATAGTCCATAACTAGACTATATCAAAGTTCGTGTAGGTATTTGTCACATCATCTAGTTCATCGAGCGCGTCCATGAGGCGCTCGACTTTGCCCATGGTCGCTTCGTCGCTGACTTCTACCGTGTTGTTTGGTTCGTAAGATAACTCAGCTGCAATAACTTCCAGATCGGCGGACTTTAGGTTGTCACGGACTTTCGCCAGGTCGCCTTGGGCAGTGTAGACAATCATTTCGTCGCCTTCCTCTACTGCGTCATCAGCACCGGCGTCGAGTACCTGCAGTAGCGCATCCTCGCCACTGGCTTTAACGCGAATTA
>CAZJWS010000013.1:4535-12048 GCA_964549985.1 uncultured Candidatus Saccharibacteria bacterium
CCTTTTTCGGCAATGCTGCCGCCGTGTTTGTTAAAGGCGTTTTTTACTTCTGGATAGGTACGATTGATATTGTCAGTTGCAACTTCCACTAGTACCGCTACGCCCCCGGGGCCGTAGCCTTCGTACAAAAGCTCCTGCAATGCAGCAGCGGATTTGTCGGCCACACGGGCAATGGCCCGCTCGATGTTGGATAGCGGCATGTTCGCGGCCTTGGCTTTTTCGATAGCCATGGCCAGACTCGAGTTCATATCAGGGTCGGTACCGCCACGGGCTGCAATGGCAATTTGATTACCGAGCCGGGTAAAGACCGCACCGCGCTTGGCATCGGTTACTGCTTTTTGTCTCTTAATGGTTGACCACTTACTATGACCTGACATAAAACCTCATTTGACTATATTTGTATCTGTTATTTTACCATTTGCACGGGATTTGTGCCACCAGATAGTGGTTATAAGGATTATCAAAACATAAAATGACACCATTGTAACCGCACTGATTTTGATGCTGAACTGCATATGCGGAATACGGGCCACTAGCCCGGCGGCGTCCAGCAAATAAGTCAGCAGCCATTTGGCCGGCCACGACACCCAGCCCGCCAACGACGGTACAAACATCCCCGCCAGCCCTGCCACAAAAGCAAACACCATACCAAATGGTATTAGCGGCACCACCAGCAAGTTAGCGAGTAATACCAGATAGTTGGAGTCGTTAAAAATATACAGAAGAATTGGCAGAGTCATAATCTGGGCCGCAAAACTTTCGATGACAAGCTGGCTCATCGCGCCAGCCTCACGCTTTTTGTACAGCCGGTTACGGAGCGCGGGCGCCACCACCAGCACGCCAAAGAACGCTAGGAACGATAAGTACCAGCCAATATCCGACCACACGTACATCGGATTCCACAGCGCCGTGGCCGCGGCGGTCAGCATAATAATCACCATCGGCCGGATGTTACGGCCATAGTACCACGCACCCAAGCTCAAAATACTAATTATGGCCGCCCGCACGATACTCGGCTGTCCGCCCGTCACCAACAAAAACGCCAGTATCAGCGCAATCGCGCCCATGGTGGCCTGGAACTTAGACCGCTTGGCCAGCGTCCGGCGCGTAAAGCGCACCAAGATGGTCAGGTTATAACCCGAGACAGCGATGATGTGGGTCAGCCCAACCATCTTGAGGATTTCACTGGTTTGCTCAGGCAAGGTATCACGCTGGCCTATCAGTATCCCCAATCCAAAAGACGCCTGCGGTTCGGGCAGTGCCGATTGCAGCCCAGCCGCAAAGTGCCGTGTAGCTGTATACACAATGGACCTTGATCTACCCGTTACTTCCAGATCGGCATAGCTCAGCCATGCCGTATAGCTGCCACGTCCCGGGCTGAACTTACCCGATATGCGTACTTCATCGCCGCGGTAAATCATCCGCTCGCCATAGCCGCTCACCCCTATTTTGCCAATAATGGTACGTTGCTCAGGTGATTCTAACTGCAATGAACCTAAGTCAAATTCCAACGCCCCGTTGCGCCCATAAATGCTATCGGTCAAAACCCGCCCTGTAATAACCACCTTCTCGCGGGCAATCGTATCCAGGAAGTTGACGTGCTGCATATACAACCCGCCGCGCCACCAACCTAGACTTAGGCCAAACAAAACTACTGCCAGCACCGACAGCGCCCGCGCGCGGCGGAAGCTCACCACCGCCCAAATCCCAAAAATAACCGGCCACCAACCGCTGATTTCCCCGCCCTTGCGCGCCCAAGCCAGCCCCGCTAACACCGCCATGCCAAGCAAAATGTAGCGCGTGGTACGCCGATAGACTCGCCAGCCCATCAGGCAATTCCCTTTCGGCTAAAAATCCCGTCTGCCGCGCCAGCCGGCCGTTTCGTTTCGCAACGTACCAACAGGTACGCTTTGTCACGAGAACAACCGCCTGGCGCTGGCAGGCCGGAATTTCCGCACACGAAAAGAATTACCCGATGGGCTGTACGCCTCTCCATACCACGCAATATACGAGCTATCTAAACAAATGCAAGCATGAGCAAAAAGATTTGCGCTACACATTATGCTTGTGCTAACTTGTATAGCGATGCATAAATACAGGAACCTTGCGGCGTGAGCCAAAAGGCTCTTTTTTTAAGGAACAGCCCTCCGGGGCTGTTTTTTTATGCATCAAATCCGGACTTTTGCACAAGGTACATCTTGGGCGAAAGCCTGCGGCAGAAAGCCTCAACGTACGGCGCCAGTACGCCTCAACTTTCGTGCTCGGCTTTCACTCCAAGCTGCACTCTTGTGGCAAAAATCGGGACAAGTTAACTAAAACGGAGGAAAGTATGATTAACAACTATAAAGGCGTCGAGGACAGCGTGGCGTTCAGCGAAGTCGTGAATAAGCTGCGGCAATTTTGTTTAGCTAAAGGCTTCAAGGAAGCCAGCACCCAGGACAGACTCAGTATCTTGGCGGCATGTGAGGACCCAGACACGGTAGCAACATTTGAATACGCCGGCGAGATCTGGCCGCTGCCCCAAACCGGCCAGATGTGGCTGGAGTACGAGCTGCTCACCAACCCGGAGCTAGAGGGCGTATTCTGCGTAAGCACCAGCTACCGGAACGAGCCAAACCCCGTGCCCGGCCGGCACAAAATCATCTTCCCAATGTTTGAATTCGAACTAAAAGGGGGCATACAAAAACTCCGCAAATTCGAAACCGAGCTGCTAGGACACTTAGGCTTTGGCAACAAAGAATCATTCCACTACAAAAAGTACGACGAGCTAAAAGCCTTTTATAAAACCCGCGAGCTTTCTCACAAAGACGAAAACAAAATGGAACAAGACTTTGGCCCAGTTGTATTCTGCCAGGAATTCCCCAGCTACACTTCGCCGTTTTGGAATATGAAAAAGAAAAACCCCAAATATGCCAACAAGATCGATGTCATCATGTACGGCAACGAGACCATCGGCAGCGCTGAGCGCAGCAGCGATGTGGCCGAAATGCGCAGGAGTTTCCGCACCATCAGCGGCGGGCTCTACGCCAAAAAGTTGTATGAACTATTCGGCAAAAAACGGGTCGAAGCAGAACTGGATGAGTTTTTGGAGCTTAACTTCTTTCCGCGCTCCGGAGGCGGTATAGGGTTAACGCGGCTAATCGATGCATATAAGAAAGGAGGCCTTATGAACAACATTAATAACAACTAACCAAAATAAAATACCCCATGCAAATTGGGGTATTTTATTTGGGAGGCTACTGCGAGAGGCTATCGCAACTATTTTATGAACCGAATGTCAGGAATACGGCCCCGGCAACGATAAGTGCGAATGAAACAAACTTTGGCCTGGTAAGCTTCTCTTTGAATACCAGCATGCCTAAGGCCGAGCCCATTAAGATGTTGGTACTGCGCAGGGCAGAAACATAGGCAATCGGGCCAGAAGCAACCGCAAGTAAATAAGTAGCATACGTGGTGCTCTGTAGTGTACCAATTATACTAAGCCGTTTCGCCAACGGCCATAAGTTGACTGTAATTCTTTGTTTGCTTATGCGCATTGCAACAAATAGTGTAAGCATTGCGCCGGCAGTACTTGCCAGACTGTAAAACAAAGGGTTCGAAGCCTGTATAGCTACTTTGTCGAGAATACTCACGAGCGCCACAAGCAGCACCCCCGCCAACATTGCCCTGCTGCTTGTATCTTCCCGGAAGGGTTGAAGCGGGTGGTGCAAACGCCGTCCTTTTAGGCCAAGTGCATATATGCCCAAAACGGTTAATACTATACCGGCTGCTGCAACCAAACCAGGCACCTCGCCCAAAGTAAGCCAGGCCAGCAGTAAAGCAAACACCGGCAACAAACTTTGCAGCGGCAGCACTTTTGACAGTTCGCCGTCTTTTAAAGCGTGTTTGTACAAAAAGGTGTTGAGCGGGTAAAAGCCCACCGATACGATTAAAACCGGCAACCAGAATTTAATACCTAGCTCAAATGGGTTTATCATTTTGCCGCTCAAGATCACCAGGGCCAAAAGCACAGGCAATGAAATGCATTGCACCAAAAACCCATAGGTAAAGTGGTGCAGCTGACCGATTACTTTTTTCTCAAAGGGGCGGCGGCTTGCCACCAAAACAGCACTCAAAAGTGCCCAAAAAATCCACATCTTACTTCTTTCTTTATATTTCTTTTAGATTTTTCAAGAGATTTAGGACGTAATTGTCCTCAATTTAACACCATTTTAGCATAACTGCAATAAAATGTCAACATTAATTTATGTAATGAATGCCATGTTCAATTGACTTTTTTGGCAATTTAACAGATAATAACAGCTGAATTTGCTCTTGGTCTTTACCAAAATACCAAACTAATCCGCCAGCTGGCGGATGTTTGGGATTTTGAGAGGAGACGGGCTTGGTCTAGTGGCCAAGTTTGCCGGGTAAACTCATTTTGCCGGCGGACTGGTCGCCAGACCATCACACGCCGACGAGGGCCCATAGCTCAGTAGGTTAGAGCACGAGCCTTTTAAGCTTGGTGTCGTGGGTTCGAATCCCACTGGGCCCTCCAGTCTGGAAATATACTCAAGATTAGCCTCACTTCGGGGCTTTTTTTGATTTTCGTAGGAGTAAATCGGGCTGACTTCGCGTATATAAACTTTTTTGTCGGGTAATAGCTGGATTCCAGCCGGAAATAACAATTGTTTATATAAACGCATTGTTTTCTTGTCCAGCTGCCACCAATTGTCCTTAAGATTATCCATAATGTTAAAGGCATAGCAGATAAACTCATCAAAGTCCTTTTCAAAATCTTGGGCTTCTGCAGCTACCTTTTCGGCTTCCACAATCTGTATTTTTACGTTTTCTAGTTCTTCTTTGATGTCCTCGGCCAATTCCGGATTAGCTGCAAGGCTGTTTACTAGATTGCTTTTCTTGTCTTTTAGGATTGCGACCTTTCCCAGCGCGACCCTAGCCTTTTCCATTCGTTCTTTTTCGTAAGTCCCCCATATTTTTCGGGCACGTTCCTTGAGTTTCTCTTTTTGCTCGGGAGTAAGCAGAATTTGCGATAGCTCTTCGGTAAGCTGTCTGTGTAGCTCCTCCTGTCTAATGCCAAGGTTACAAGCACGACAACGGTAGCGACGATAGCGCTTGTATCCTTTTTCCTTACCGTTATTTTGCCAGTAGCCCACGAGTCTTGGGTGTTCGTACTCGGACAGGGCGCACTGCAAACACTCGGCTTCGTTAGATAATAGGAATTCCGGATTGTTGCGATTCATAATGAACCGTTTGCCTTTGTTTTTGACTATGGCGACCAGTATCTCGTGTTCCTCGCGTGTAATCATAGGTTTATGCAGACCTGTAACTTCCCGCCCTAAATCCCAATCCGAGAAAACAATCAGGCCGCAGTAGTAAGGGTCAATCATTAGAGCTTTCCAACGATACATATCTATTTTTCTACCACCAACTGCTCCGGGCCCATAGTTCTTGGTGCGTAAGCCATCTGCTGTTGCTCGCTTCAGACCTTCGTGTATGTCTATCTCGCCAGCCGCCATTGCCCTGAATGCTTTTTGCATAGCTGACCAGTTAGGCTCATCTGGCTCGTGTAAACCCGGAACATCTGATTTCTTGTAGCCAGTGTGAGGATTGCTCGGGTAGTACCCGGCCATTATTTTTGATTTCTGTTTCTCAGGTGTCTTTTTAATACGTTCTTGGTTACTGGCTTCGGCCTTGTAAACATCAATCATCTCGTCAAACAAATTTTTCGGGTCGTCCAAGTCCACCTCAGGCTTATCCGCGCGTATCATACTAACGCCGACTATTCCGAACTTTACTTTCCAATAGTAGTATTCGGGTAACGAGCGCATAAACCTGTCGGGCTCGTCTATAATCAGATATTTTACAGCCTTGTGACGGCGGCAATATGCTTCCATCTCGTTGAGGTCCTTGCGATTGACGTTGTTGCCACGCTTGCCTGATATAGCCTTTCGCCACCACGCATCATCTGGAATAGTTACCTCACGGAACTTCGCCGCTTCAATAACTCTGATTTCCTGTGGTTCTAGATTGCCGTCAAGCAGTTGCCTTTTGGTTGAAACACGGCATAACGCTATTGCTAACACTTTATTTTGGCTCATAATTGTATCCCTCCAAAAATTATTATATTATCAGGGAATAATTGACTCAATTGGTCAATGTCTGCTGGTCTGCACTGTCGGCTCTTATGAGTTCAGCCTGTTTATGCTCTCTGTACTGGTCGAGCAAAAACATAGACCAGACATCATATGCCTCGTCATACTCCTTGTTTGTGATGCGCTTCCCGCTTGTTTCTATCGTTGGTTTTTGTTTTGGCTTGGCCTCTTGTTCATATGCCACTACCGTTTTACGGCAACCACAGCACCAATGCAGTAGCCACTCCACTTAAGGTTTATTTCCGCCTGACGGCCTAGAGCCGTTTTCGGTAGTCCAAACAAGGCATCGTCAACGAATCCTGCTGGTGAGGCAGGATACTACTTTGCTTGACCTGGATATTTACTAGGAGAACAACACTACCTAGTGTTTTATGGGTCCAGCTTAGCACTATATGTAGCGTAATGCTAGTGCTATTTTTGACAAGCACGGAAAATATTACACTTTTTATTTATAACGAAAAATAGTCTCAATCTGTGAAATTACTCTGTGAAAACTGACTGTTTGTTGTTAATAGAACTACATATCAGGATTTGGAATCGTTGTATATTCGCGGATATTAGTAAGCTAGTGGCAGAGCTATGTTAAACGACCTATGGAACGTCCTGTGTGAACGATTTTGAGGCCGATTACAGCGATGCTGGACACAAACATTACCTAATTATGCTTTTTCGTAAAGCATCACTTACAACCTCTGTTTTTGCTTGTTTTCCTTTATAATGTGGACAAGCAGTATTCACTGCCTAAAAGCCTAGAGCCACCTGATTATCAAATCGGGAAGGTATGGCTACAAATCATAGAACACAAAAGTCCGTCACTGGACTAGTGTTCTATGTGGTAGTATCGAAAGGTCTATCGGGCGAAAGCTCCCAGTGGCGGTCTTTTTAGTTGCCACTGACATAACTAAGCGTCAGGAGGCAACCGTGTCAGTACGTGAAGACATTATCAAGTGGGCAAAAGCAAACAAAATAGTAGCGGGTATCATAGCGTACTTGGCAATTGGCTTTATCTTCGGGATTCTGGCCTTAATAGTCGTGTTAGCCCTGCCTGATAGCGATACGCCAAGCACAACATCTTCCGAGGCTACCCAGACCAGCACCACAGAAGAAACGGCAGAAACCACACCAAGTAACACGCAACCCACGGAACAGCCAGCACAGCAAGAATCTGTCAGCAATTCATTGACTGAGATAGCCGAGGCGACCTGTAAGGCACACGTTGAATCGCAAGTATATGTAACGCCAGCCAGCGTAAGCCTCGTGAATATAGACGAAGATACCAGTGAAATTACCGTAATGGCGTTGGTCAAAGACACTGCTGGCGAGTATTTTGCCTACTGTGTATTGTCGCCAAGCGGGCG
>CAZJWS010000013.1:12058-13566 GCA_964549985.1 uncultured Candidatus Saccharibacteria bacterium
TTCAAGGTACAACAAATAGGTAATTAAGGAGTAACCAACTATAATGACAACTATGAAAAGAATATTATCAGCGTTTTCTGTCGCTCTTGTGGCAGTTCTATTAGTACCAAGTGTGGCATTTGCCGCAAAACCAGTTAATGCCGGCGGTGGTAATGGTGGTGGCAAACCAACGCCGACCGAACCACCAGCTCAAACCGAATACAAGGGTTACGACATTTCCTACCCGCAGTGTGGCAACAAAAACCTTAAGAACCTGCCAACCGACCATTATTTTGGCATTGTTGGCGTAAACGGTGGTACTGCGTCCACATTTAATTCCTGCCTGACCGAGCAACTTGCGTGGGCAAATAAAGCCAAGACTGGCTTTGAGGCACATCAGGACAGAGTGCAGTTGTATGTAAACACTGCCAACCCAGCCCAAGACCCTGCCTATACTAACTGGAGTACTTGGCCAACTAGCGGCAATACTCCTTACGGCGATTGCGCTGGCGAAAAGACCAACGACCTTGCTTGTTCGTGGCAATACGGCTGGAACCGTTCCGTTGCTACAGAGGCCTACTTCATAAGCAAGACGCCAGCAGGTATGAGCAAAAACACAGCCGACTATATTTGGTGGCTTGATGTAGAAACAATGAACTCCTGGCAGACTGGCTCAACAGACGCTCTTGCTCGCAACCGAGCAGCCATAGAGGGCTTTGCGGCTTACTACCAGTCCAAGAACGCACAGGTTGGCTTGTACTCTACTGCCTATCAGTGGGGCGAAATTGTTGGAACTTCATTAATCACAGACGGCAATCTTGTTGGTCTTCCTAACTGGCGACCAGGCGGGGCAAACCTTACGACTGCTAAGGACGCTTGCGAGGCAGACCCATTAACGAGCGGTGGTCATATTTCAATCACGCAGTACATCGTCAAAAATCTAGACAACAACCACTCCTGCGTTTAGGCGACTATGACCAGAGAAGAATACAAGACCGCTTTATTGAGCAAAGGCTTTAAGTTTGAGAGAACCCAGAAGGGCTACCCCGGTAAAAGGGGTGAAGATGATGTTTATAGTCACCCTGACTTCAAGTTCTACTTCTGGATAAGCCAAGTCAGTGAAGAGAAGGTTGGGCTTTTGACTGGTAAGACAATTGGCGAGCAACTTGAAAACGTTTGTCCACCTAACTTTGAAGATTCCTTTGCTCCAGAAAAAGGCTACTACGTGTGGGTTGATAGCGCATTCACAGAGTTAATGAAAAGACTTCCATAATTGGCGTTCTATATCTATATAACTACCACTAGGAATATAATACTTCTTGCCTGTAATTCTCCATCTTATACTGTCTGAATTGGGTATCCAGGAGTTTTCTCCAGCGTATCAGTTCCTCGGGTATCTTATATAACTTACTTCTGGGGTGGACCTCCATGTTAAGACCCGACCCTTGTGGTCGGGTCTTTACGTGGTCGATCCGGCGGGATACGGTTCCATGACTTGGCAGCTTCAGCTGACAATAGTCGTGGGTTCG
>CAZJWS010000014.1:0-978 GCA_964549985.1 uncultured Candidatus Saccharibacteria bacterium
TGAGCGCCGCTCTCCTCTCCGCCAACGAACTGGTCCTATCCTACGGCTCCCAACACCTCCTCAGCGGAGTCACCCTGGCCGTCGCGCCGGGCGAAAAAGTCGGCCTGGTCGGCCACTCGGGATCAGGCAAATCAACTTTTACCCGCCTGATCCTGCGCTTCTCCGACATCCAGTCCGGCAGTATCGAAATTGATGGACAGAATATTGCTAGAGTCACTCAAAGCGACCTGCGCCGAGCTATTGCCTATGTTCCGCAGGAACCACTGCTATTCCACCGCACCATCGGTGAAAATATTGGCTACAGCACCCAGGATGCCGATGAACGCCAGATCCGTGCCGTAGCCAAGCAAGCCAATGCCGCTGAGTTCATCGACAAATTGCCCGACGACTACAAGACTTTGGTGGGCGAGCGTGGTATTAAGCTGTCCGGCGGCCAGCGCCAGCGCATTGCCATTGCCCGGGCTATGCTCAAAAACGCTCCGATTCTGGTGTTGGATGAGGCCACCAGCGCCCTGGACAGTGAGAGCGAGGGCCTGATCCAGGACGCCCTGTGGAAATTAATGGAAGGCCGCACCGCTATCGTGATTGCCCACCGCTTGAGCACTATCCAGCGTATGGATCGGATTATCGTCATGGATGATGGCAGGATTGTCGAGGAAGGCAGTCACAAGGACTTACTGTACAAAAAGGGTGTCTACGCCAAACTCTGGGACAAACAGTCCGGCGGATTCATCGAAGAGTAATGAGAAAACCATTCGCAGCCCCAGCCTGGCTAGCACCAGGTGGGGACCCCCTGGATAGGTTTTCTATAGCTTCAGTCCAGGAAAGCCTTATTTTTTTAGAATGGCTTTCTTGGCTTCGGTATATAATCTTCGCTGATCGCTCGATTATCATCGCGCAGGCAAAATCACAGATTTTGTCTGGCTGCTCTTTCCAAAGAAACGGAAACAAATGAAACCGGAGTAAATCCGGATTTTA
>CAZJWS010000014.1:988-12862 GCA_964549985.1 uncultured Candidatus Saccharibacteria bacterium
GCCTCTTCTGCACTCTCGGCCTTGGTTTCGTCAGTGCCCTGTTCGGCCTCGACTTCACTGGCTTCTTTTTGTTCGGCCAATGCGGCGTCAGCTTCAGCAATCTGGTCTTTTGGCACCTGGACATCAGCTACCATAGTTTCTGGATCAGTCAGAATGGTCACACCATCTGGAGCCTTAATATCAGCTACCGTCACTTTGTCGCCCTCTACGGCCAGCTTTGCCCCTGGCACAAATAGTTCATCCGGTAAGTTAGCCGGCAATGCTTCAACCTCGACGGTGTCTAAGTTCTGCAAAATCAGCAGGCTGATCTTTTCGGCTGGGATCTCGCCGTCGATTTTCACGGGCACTTCGGCTTCAACCTTTTCATTGCGCTTCACGGCATGGAATGCAATGTGGCGGATGGTGTTTTTAACCGGATCAAGGTCAACATCTTTGATCATGGCCAGGTGTTTCTTATCATCCACAACTAGCTCTACTGGATGATGTTTGCCTGCCTGGTTGTACACTTTGGTAATCTCGGTAAAGTGCGCACTGACGGCCACGGACTCCTTGCCGCGTTCATAAATATTGGCTGGTACAAAGCCGCTACGCCGTAGCGCCTTGACAGCCTTGCCAAGCTCTTTGCGTTCGGTCAGTTTCAGCGTAATGGTATCGCTGCTCATGTTTATTGTTACCTCTCCTTTAGTACCACTATTATATCATGCTTTTGTCTGACGACCCTTTGGACTTTTTGACTTTTGGACTTATACTTGAACCTACATGTTTGATATCGAATCGATTGTTCATACGGGTGGTATTTTGCTTGTTTCGCTCATTGTTTTTGCCGAGTCCGGGTTATTGGTTGGCTTCTTTTTACCGGGGGATACTCTATTATTTGGCGCCGGGCTGGCTGCAAGCCAGGGAGAATTGTCTCTGCCCTGGCTGATTATTGCGGTAGTAACTGCCGCCATCGTAGGTGACAATGTCGGCTACAGTATTGGTCGGCGCATGGGACCTCGTCTGTTCAAAAAGAAGGATGGCATTATCTTCCGCCAGGAATATATCGAAACTGCTGAAAGTTTTTATGAAAAGCATGGTGGTAAAACCATTGTATTGGCAAGATTTACGCCGATTGTCAGAACCTTTGCACCCGTAGTGGCCGGAGCCAGCAAGATGCCACGCCAGCGATTTATGTTCTTTAATATTGCCGGTGGTATCTTATGGGGCGCTGGCATGCCGTTACTTGGCTACTTTGTAGGTAACCGCATACCGGGGCTCGATAAATATATTGAGATTGTCATCCTCGGTGTTGTTGTACTCAGCCTGCTCCTTGCCTTTGGGCATATCCTTAGGGATCCAAAAACTCGTAAGTTGCTGTGGCAGAAAATCAAGGGCTGGACAAGCAAAGTCGCCCTTAACAAAAGAATTGACTAAAGGTAAGCCCGGGCTTACTCAGTCAGGGTATTCACCTCAACACATCTTGCAGTCAAGGCATGTGTTGCATAACCTACAGGGTCACAGACATACCAGCTGGCATTATCGATAATTTCCATCGGCGTACCTTCTAGATTATGCTCGGTTATGGTCTTTTGTATTTGTTCGAGCTGTTCCTCGAAGTTGGTGCCCGCACCCAGCAGGCCATCAACCAATTTCAGTAAGCGCCGATCGCACTCTACCCACTTACCAAATCCCGGCACGAGCTCGTCCCAATCATGCGGAGTGAGGTATCTAGCAGCCATCCTTGTGCCTCTAGAGCATCCGTTTCAGAAACTGGCCGGTGTGACTCTGGGCTACTTTGGCGACTGTTTCCGGGGTACCGGTTGCAACAACCGTACCACCCTTGTCACCGCCTTCAGGACCCATGTCGACAAGCCAGTCGGCTGATTTAATTACGTCAAGATTATGCTCGATGATCACCATGGAGTTGCCCGTATCTACAAGTGCGTGCAAGACTTCTAGCAGTTTTTTGACATCTGCCATATGGAGCCCGGTAGTTGGTTCGTCCAGAATATACAGGGTACGACCTGTTGCGCGGCGACTCAGTTCTGTGGCCAGTTTGATGCGTTGGGCTTCACCACCTGACAGCGTAGTAGCCGGCTGGCCCAAACCAATGTAACCAAGCCCCACATCAACCAAAGTTTGCAACTTTCTTGCAATAACTGGCATATTCGAAAAGAATTCCAGTGCCTGCTCGACCGTCATTTCCAACACATCGCTGATAGTCTTGCCTTTATAATGAATCTCAAGTGCCTCGCGGTTATAACGCTTACCATGACACACTTCGCATGGCACATAGACATCTGGCAGGAAGTGCATCTCTATCTTGATAATGCCGTCGCCAGCACAGTTTTCACACCGGCCGCCCTTGACATTAAAACTAAACCGTCCGGCTTTGTAGCCACGGATTTTAGCTTCCGGCGTACTGGCAAATAACTCACGAATAGGGGTAAATAATCCCGTGTAGGTTGCAGGGTTAGAGCGCGGTGTACGGCCAATGGGCGACTGGTCGATCACAATAACCTTATCCAGATGCTCGATACCTTCGATATCATCATGCTTGCCCGGCACCAGGTTGGCTCGCATCAGCCGTGCCTGCAGTTCTTTGGCCAAAATATCATTGATAAGGCTGGACTTGCCGGAACCGCTCACACCGCTTACCACTACTAGCTCACCAAGCGGTAGTGCAACATCAACATTCTTAAGGTTATTTTCGCGCGCGCCTTTTATGGCAATAAATTTGCCATTACCCTTACGGCGTTTCTTTGGCACGGCAATGACTTCATCGCCACGCAGGTATCTACCAGTAGTGCTCTCTTTGACTTTGGCAACTTCGGATGGCAAGCCAGTTGCTACCACCTTGCCGCCATGCACGCCGGCACCCGGCCCGATATCTACCAGGAAGTCAGCGGTACGAATAGTGTCTTCGTCGTGTTCGACCACGATTACCGTGTTGCCTAGATCACGAAGATGCATCAAAGTCTTGATGAGGCGCTCGTTGTCGCGCTGGTGCAGACCAATCGACGGCTCATCCAGTACATACAGTACACCCATCAATCCCGAGCCAATTTGCGTAGCCAAGCGAATACGTTGGGCTTCGCCGCCGCTCAAACTCACTGCACTGCGCGCCAAATTAAGGTAATTCAGACCAACGTCCTGCATAAACTTCAGGCGGGCATTAATCTCTTTGAATACCTGCTCGGCAATGTGTTTTTCTTTGTCGCTGAGTTTTATGGATTTAAAAGTTTCAATTGCATCATCGATTGACAGTTCACAGATATCCATGATTGACATATTAGCAATAGTCACTGCCAATACTTCCGGCTTAAGCCGGCGGCCTTTGCAGACAGCACAGGGGCGCTCCTGCATAAAACGCTCGATATCACGGCGGATAAAGTCGCTCTCGGTTTCTTTATGCCGGCGCTCCAGGTTTGGAATAACACCCTCATAAGTCGTGTCAAAATTCCGGCCAATACCTAGTGATACACGGTAAGTCTGATTGCCCGTTCCATACAGGATCCGCTGCAAATCTTCGGGCTTCAGTTCGCCGGTTGGTACCTGCAGGCTGAATCCGTAGGCATCGGCCACAGCCTGCATTTTTTTCATATACCAGGCATCAACATTAATACGATTAAAAGGACGGATTGCGCCCTCGGCAATGGTCAGCCGCCCGTTTGGAATTACTAAATCCGGATCAACTTCAAGCCGATTGCCAAGCCCCGTACAGACCGGGCAGGCACCATGTGGTGAGTTAAAACTGAATGTCCGAGGCTCCAGTTCCGGGATAGCTACATCGGGGTGATCTATGCAGGCATAATTGAGTGAATAAATGGTGTCTTTTTCGTCTGACTGGCTGTCGGCATGATGAACCTTGAGCTTACCCTCTGCCAGCTCCAACGCCGTCTCCACGCTCTGTGCCAAGCGGCTGCGGCTCGCCTCGTCATTAACCAGGCGGTCAACCACAATTTCAATGGTGTGTTTGTAGTTTTTGTCTAGCTCCGGGAACTCATCCAGCGCATATATCACTCCATCCACCCGAGCACGAGCAAACCCGAGCCGCATAAACTGCTCGGGGATATGCTCGAAAGCACCCTTCTTGTCTATGACCACCGGCGCCAGCACAATAAGCTTCGCGCTGTCGGGTAGTTTAGCGATTTGCTCAATAATATTCTGGGTTGTCTGGCGTGTCACCGCTTTGCCGCAAATCGGACAGTGCGGCACGCCAATACGTGCATAGAGCAGGCGCAGATAATCATAAATCTCGGTAACGGTTGCAACGGTACTACGGGGGTTGCGGCTAGTGGACTTTTGGTCAATGGAGATCGCCGGGCTGAGGCCATCAATCTGGTCGACATCGGGCTTTTCCATAATGCCCAGAAACTGGCGCGCGTAGCTGCTAAGCGATTCCACATAGCGCCGCTGGCCTTCGGCATAAATAGTGTCAAAGGCCAAGGATGATTTACCCGAACCGCTGAGGCCTGTAATAACTACCAGCTTGCCGCGCGGTATGGTTAAATCAATGTCTTTCAGGTTGTGCTCGCGTGCACCTTTAATCTCTATGAAATCCGCCAAACCATTCTCCTTAAACGGAAAGATTATACAGGAAAATAGCGTAATTTTCTAGTGGCTAGCAGTGGGCTCAGATAGGGAATCGACCAGTCCGCTGTACTCGCCGGGCGAGCGGACACAAATTATCTGCACCGGTTCGTGCTGGGACCGGCGCAAAAAGATTACCGGGTCAAACACCGTCACAACTTCGGGCATAATATGGGAGAGCGGCTCAACCAAGGCCCGGTGCTCTGCCTGGGTAATCTCGTGCCGCCTGTGCCTGGCAAAGCTGAAATGCGGTGTCTCAGCCCCGATATCTGTGAGACTGACCTGTAAATCATCGTATTCCTCGGCCAATGCATTGGTGATACCGCCGATAGCCGTGGCTGACTCCCGCACAATCATGGGCATTGGCAGGCGATTGCCCTGCTGGTCACGATTGGCATAGTTGGCTGTGTAGCCCTGCCAACCCAGCGGCACAATACCTAGCCGTCTGTTTTCTGCCCCAAACCGAAACACTCTTCCGGTGGGAATCTCCGTCCGGCGCGGCGAGCTTTTTATCTTTTCGCCAATAAGCCTGGCGACAAACCGGGCAACGTCTTCCATACGATCTACGGTGGGCGCGATTTCGCGGTCACGAAACACATGGACCATTTTTTGCTGCTCGACAAGTGTCAATGCAAACAAGCGTTCCACATCATACTGACGGCCGAGTAACCTTTTGCTATCACTGTAGAACTGCTCAGTTTCTGGCGTGGCTATCACTGGCCGGCGTACTGCAAAACTAGGTAGAAAATGCGTGGGCTCGGTTGATTTCATTGAACGTTCATGTTTTGGAGGGCGATACTTCCTTGACGTATCATGCCTTGGTAAATAGAAGACTGCATCGCTGTCGCGGTGTTTTCTCATACGGACTCCCCTCTCACTCTTGCCCTCAGTCTAACAGTTTATGGTTTATCAGGGCAACCCGCTTACGTTGTGGAATGTGCAGCTTTTTGGCATCTGTTATACTAGGCACACATGAGCAAGTTCAAAAAGTACGGCAAGATCATTGTCTTTGACACGTTAGCTACCCTTTGTTTTATCGGGGTTATTCTATTCGGTTGGCTGCCTGGCCCAGGTGGCATCCCCCTGTTCCTGCTCGGCCTTGGGCTCTTAGCGGTTAATCATGACTGGGCCGAACGCTGGCTGGAGACCGCCAAACACAAGGGCGTAACCATCAAAAAATGGCTGTTCCCTGATATTCAGTGGATCCGACATACCTACGACGTTATCAGTTTTCTGCTCATCATCGCAGGCGGGGCAATACTATACAGCTACGATAACCGTTTTATAGAAGGCGGTGCCGTTATACTGGTCTGCGGCGGACTGTTTCTTTTTCTGCTCAACCGTGATCGCATCAACAAGCTCTCGGATATATTCAAGAAGAAAAAAGCATAAGTATTTTATAAAATCTTATTGCTAATTAATCTATTTATATGTATAATCCGCATTAACTAACAGCGGTGGTACATCAATGCTTCAATTTATTGTTCTGGGGCGCATCCCTGGAACGTCTTTTCAGCTTAACTTTTATAACTACCTGGCAATCCTGGGTGTTTGTTTAGTTGCCGGCTGGATTGCCGGTCTGATAATTGAGCAGATGCTCATCAAGCGCTGCAACAAACTCGCCACCAACCTTTGGCCCCACCTCAAGTTCCGCCGCTATCAAGACCGCTTTCGTGTTACCTACCAGGTATAATTAACGGCTGTTTGCCCTGCCTCAACAAGCTCAGTAAACACCACCACCCGCTCTTTGTATACATGGTTCGTATCATCAAACGAGCCACCACACGTAATGAGATTGAGTCCTTGTGTGCCTGGTGTTATCGGGCTTAGAGCCGCCGCCAGATCAACATCGCTTGCCGAATACCGCCGTTTATCGGCCACTTTGTATCTGAATACCTTGCCGTCACCCCGCTCGACACTTATTTCATCACCTTTCTCCAAGGTATGAAGCCGTGAGAATACGCCGTCTTTGGTTGAGCCCGAATAATGGCCGACTATCAGAGCCGCCCCCGGGTTACCCGGCTTTTTACTGCCACTAAACCAGCCAGCATCAAAGATATTCTTAGGGGCATCTATGCTGTGGTTTTTGGTCAGGCCAAGGGTTGCGACACGGGCATGGACGCCCAGCTTTTCAATAGTAATCGTCCGCGGTGCATCCGACGCCACTGTGTAATTGCGAACCTCTTCATCAGTGACCGCTGTTTCATCGGCGGCCACATCCGGCCTCTGGCCCTCTTCGCTCGTGGCAGCATTCGCCACCTCGGTCATAACCTTTTTATTGGTATAGAGGGTGGCACCAAATATGCCCAGGCCCGCCAGTAACACCAGAGCCGCAAACGATACGGACAATTTAGCACCAAAACCACTTTTCTTGCGGTTCCGTCCGGTATGCCCTTTTGCCGTAGCTTCATTAGCAGTGAGAAAGGCTTCGATGAGCCGCTCTGCGGTGTCCTGAGTGGGGGTTTCTGCCCTTTTGACCAATGCCGCTTGCATATCCCGATGGCCCGGTTGAGCCGGGTGCTTTGCGACCGGCTGCCGCTGCACCCGCACTACATCGGAAAATTGCTTAACCGGCAGATGCTTGACTACCACCTTGAGCGGTGCTGATTCGACAGGCTTGGCAGCCATCTTAGGCCGCACGGCAGATTTAGCTGGCACAATATCACTAAACGGCTTTATGATAGCCGGCCGCACTGCGGGCCGATGCTTTTGGTGCAGATGCCTGGCCTGCACTGGTGCCTCGTGAATACCCGAAAGCGAATGTGGTCGAAAAGTCTTTTGTTTTATCATTTTGGTTTTAGTGTTTATTTGACAGCAGTAAAACTTGGGGGTGGACTATGAACGCTTTTTAGCAAAGGCGTAACGACGAGCCAGGTAGTACACGGCACCAGCGGCCGCTACGGTAGCACCCAGCACAACGGCCGGATTTGCCATGACTAGGCGCTTGAAACCGGTGTTTGGCCCATCGATAACCGTTAGGACAACATCATTACCATCGTTACCGCGGTAGGTGATGGAATAGACGACGCCGTCTACGTTGAGCGTGCCGCCTTCGGGCAGATCCCGGAATGTACCAGTCACGGCGTCAGTACCGTCGTTGGAGATGATCATGAAAGTCGTGCCTTTGTTGGGTTTGTAGGATTCAAGGCGCAGCACAGACAGAGTGGTTACACCGCTACCCAGGTCTACCGTACCAGTCACATTTTGTTGGTCGTAGCCGGTACATACTGTGGCATTATTGATTTCGATTTCTACCGTTCCGCCACTATAAAGTAAGCTCCCACTGGATAGACAGCCCGGGCTTAAACCTGGTGCAACTTTACCTGAAATCATGTCGATATTACCAACCGTACCTACACCTTTTAGTGTACCGCCGATGATGTTTACGTTACCTACCTTTGCGCCATCAGCGACTACTATGGTGTTGTTTGTAGAAACCCATGGATTTTCATCACTTCGATCACCCGTGTAAGTGGTAGTTATCCCCTCAGCAGAGGATGAACCACTTGGTGTAGCTGTGTTGTTTGAGCTTGCCTCATTCACAATTATGAAATCTGACCCCTGTTTTGGAGTGATCTTATAGCCAGCACCGCTTAGGGTACCTGTGATCTTTGCGTCACGGCCATAGCCCGACCATACCACATCACTTCCAAGCGTGATCGCACCAGAGAAAATCGTATAGGGGAATGGTCTTTCTGGTGATCCGCCACCCACACCACAAGCAATTGCCACCTGCAGCTTTGGGTAAGGGCCCTGACCATTGCCGTTCCAGCCGGCACCCGTCAAAGTCAGTGGTTCCGCAACTGTAACGTCTCCTTGGCCAGTACTGCTGCAAACCGATACGGATCCCCCCGCACCAACAGTCGTACCATTCCCAGCCGTTCCAAAGGCAGTAGTGGGCCCTGTCAGCCAGCCCCCGTCATTTACTGTAATTGAGCCGCTGAAAGCGCTATTGTTGCCATAAATACTGATAGAAGCATTGACTACCAATCCGCCTGAGCCAGTCATATTACTATAGAGGCCGAATCCATCTCCGGCCGCCGTGAAAGTATGCGAGCCAATATTAAGATCCGTGCTGTTATCGTTTGCTCCGAAGTATAAAAACCCATCGTTGCTTACGGTCACGCTCACATTGGCACCAAGAGTTACATCAACTCCAATCCTGTTGAAGGCTCCTGAGTCGTCTGTAATGTTACCTGTTACTGTCAGTGCATTTCCTGTAATCGTAACGCTAGATCCGACCCCAGTAAAAGAAAGCCCTGCCAAGGAAAGATTGCTGATATTATTGGTCGCGGTAGTTGTCCCAGCCATTTCGGATAGATCAAACACCACCGAATCCCCGTTGACTGGTGCAGTGTCATCCGACCAGTTAGCAGCCGTATTCCAGTTGTCGTCACCACCATCGCCATCCCAGGTGCGGACAGCGGCCAGGGCTTTTTGCGGAGCCCACACAGCCAAAGCCGACACAGTCAACACCATAGCCATGGCAAAAGAAATAGAACGTTTAATGTTTGTTTTCATCACTCCCCCTAACAGAGTTATTTTGGTGTTTTTGTCTCAAGGTACAAATACGAACTTTAACGTCATCATACAAGATGCTTATGTTTGTTGTCAAAAAGTTTTATTACAGCTATCCACACCCGTTATTCGGGCATAGGCAGGATGCTCTGGCCGTAGAGCTGCAGTTCTTCCAGTAGATACTGTTCCTGGGCGGATAGATTTGGGCGTTCGGCTAGCTCACCCAAGCGGTTAAAGAATTTGGCGGCCAGACTCTTGTCGCCGCCACTCATGAGCCTTTGGGTACGGAAAGCTTCCCAAGCCTCTCGTTCTTCATCAGTCAGATCATTCATAAAGTTACGAGCTTTGTACAGCGGCAATAGCTCCTTGAGCCGTGGGTCCTGGAATTCTACAGATCCAATATCGCCTGGTTCAGCCGCCCGCACTACTGACATAGCCGTCCGGTCCTGATCACCAAAGAACCCGTCATACAACTGGCCATCAACATCTTGCTGATCGGTGATAAAGCTGGCTTGCTGCTGTTTGTCCATAATTTTGAGCGCGTCCAGCAGTTTGCCGCGCAGGTCTGTCATCTCCGCGAGTTTTTTGCGGTTATTCTCGATGACTTTTATATCTATCTGGACACGCTCTTGGCTGGCTTTGTCCAGTACACCCATGGGTGCAACTGCCGGACAACGGTTAAACTGCATGGTTTTGACCGGAAAGCGCTTAGTCTCGTCCTCGACCCTTTCACGCCACCTAGCCGCGATTTCTGCCGAGGTCATGTGGCCGATATCGCTTGGATCTGTGCGCAGGTCATACACCAGCACACCCTGCTTGCCAGGATGCTCACCCAAGGAAACAACCACCGTAGTTTTTTGGTAAACATTGGCATACTTGCCACTGCTATACACAAACGGCTGGCCGCTTTCCGCAAGTTCTTTTCCCACGTTTTTGTTACGCGCTTGCAGTAGATAATCAAAAAGCTTGGGCTGCTTGTTTTGAATCATGCGGGCCACCGCAATGGTAGCGTTTACGTCACTCAAAGCATCATGAGCATGTTCGTGCTCCAGCTTGTTAATGCTGGTTAGTAACTCAAGCCGGTTACTTGGCTTGCCGTCGGGCGCAAACGGCCACTCGATGCCGTCGGGCCTAAGCGCTCTTGTCATACGGATGACATCCAAGATGTCCCAGCGCGACCGGCCGTCCTTCCAGCTCCATTCGTAAGCATCGTAAAAATTACGGTAATGCGTAAAACGCATAAACTCATCGTCAAAACGGACATTATTAAAGCCCACGAAAATTGTGTCTGGCAGTGCAATCTCACCAGTGAGATACTTCAAAAACTCGGCTTCAGTAATACCATCAGCCCGGGTGGCTTGCGGCGTGATGCCAGTTATCAAAATTGCATCTGGCTCCGGCAGGATATCGTCCGTCAATCTGATAAGGATATTATCCGGCTCACCCATAGGCTTCAGGTTCATGTCGGTCCGCTGCCCCGCGAACTGCATAATACGGCTACTGCGGGCATTAATCCCGCTCGTTTCCAGATCGTAGAAATAAAAACTGGCACTCATCTCGAGTACCAGTTTACCACCTCTGTTGGGTGAATTACCACCCTATCTTACCATTATATCACACTTGTCAATATTTGTCAAGTTTTTACTCTGCAACTGGCATGATATCAACACTTTGTACGCTAATTTCATCTGTAGCCGGGCTGAATGGCAAACCGCTAACCGCGACGCTGATCAGATAGCCCTTAGCAAGGTCATCTTCTCTGGTAGCCTGATAGACGTAAGTTTTGCGGGTCGCCAGCCAATTACCCTCGGTCCTGACAAGTTCTCCCTCTTTGGCCGGGAGTACATCAAGGGTATCTATGAAGTTGGCCGCAAAATCATCAATAGTCGGGTAGGTCTCACGGGTAGCCGGAGACAGGCTGGCATACAGCTCTTCTACCTGCAAATTGGTGAGTTCGAGCGCACGTGCGCGGCCATAGGTAGCGCCCCGCCCCTGTACCGATGCGAGGCCCAGTACGGCTGCGGCGACCAAGACCACCGATAGTAAAAGTATAATCAAGCGTTTTTTAGTCATTACCGCGGCCCCCCTGCTGGCAGATAGCAATATTTACGTCCGTTTGTGAGTGTTCCCATTCTGTAACCAACTTCACAGGTAGATATACTGCCTAGAGCCGCTCCGATTCCGCATCCATGCAGCTTTGCCGAGTAATTGGGATTGCCTTTGCGGCAAGTATTGGTTGTGCTGGAGGCGGGACTTTTAGCGCCGGCGTTAGCTCCGCTGGTGCCTTGGTTGTTTGGCGTTGCAGTTGCACCTGCATTAGCGCCGCTGGTGCCCTGAGGCAGAGGCGTCCTTGTTGCGTTTGCATTGGCTCCGCTCGTACCCTGGTTATTAGGCGTAGCTGTTACATTAGCATTGGCGCCGCTGGTACCTTGCGGGCGGGCCGTCGCACTGGATGTAGTACTTCCGGCGCTGTAGTTGGCCGAAGCCGAGGCTGCCGAAGTGGCTGGCTTGTTGGCTGGAGGGGTGGTTGTGCGGAAGTTAGAGCATTCATGCGTGTCGGGGTTCTCGACATACCACCACAGGCTAGGCCAGCTCATGCCTTGCGGGCTGCCGTAGATACACATCTTGATACCAAAGGCTTTGACGGCAGCGGCAGTTTCGGCACCGTACCAGCCATCAACTACCCGGGCGCCGATTTTTTGCTGCATTTTGGCTACGCAGTGGTTGCGCTGGCCGGCGGCAGCACCGGTACCATATTGGAGTGTTGGTGTGCTGCTACACTTG
>CAZJWS010000015.1:0-562 GCA_964549985.1 uncultured Candidatus Saccharibacteria bacterium
CGAGTATTACGCATTCATGCGTAAGTACATGGAAGAAAATGGCTTTACTGAGGTAGCCACACCAATCTTGGCTAACTCAAGTCCAGAAGGTGCCCGTGACTTTTTGGTACCAAGCCGCGTCCATCCAGGTAAATTCTATGCATTACCGCAGGCCCCACAGCAGTTCAAGCAGCTACTGATGGTTGGCGGCGTGCCGCGTTACTACCAGATTGCGACTTGTTTCCGCGACGAAGACCCGCGCGCCGACCGCTTGTACGGCGATTTCTACCAGCTTGATCTTGAGATGTCATTTGTCGAAGACGGCGAGGAAGTCCGCTCCACTATGGAACCGCTTATCAAGCAACTAGTAACCGAATTTGCGGGCAAGAGCTTACTCTACGAAGATGTGCCGCGCATTACCTACGCCGAAGCTATGGACAAATATGGCAGTGACAAGCCAGACCTCCGTTTTGGTATGGAGCTGGTTGATCTAACTGACGAGCTGCGCAACTGTGGTTTTGGCGTATTCACGAATGCAATTGCAAATGGCGGTGTTGTTAAGGCCATCAAGGTACCGGCAACC
>CAZJWS010000015.1:572-8637 GCA_964549985.1 uncultured Candidatus Saccharibacteria bacterium
CACAAATTGATCAGTTAACAGAGAAAGCCAAGTTAGAAGGTGCTGGTGGCCTGCCGTACATGGTAATGGAAAACGGCCAGGCAACAGCTTCTATTGCTAAAT
This sequence comes from uncultured Candidatus Saccharibacteria bacterium, assembly GCA_964549985.1. Taxonomy (GTDB): domain Bacteria; phylum Patescibacteriota; class Saccharimonadia; order Saccharimonadales; family JACDBH01; genus CAZJWS01. The sequence goes on from CAZJWS010000015.1 coordinate 675, forward strand.
TCTTTAGCCCCGAAGACTTGGCCAAAATCGTTGGCAAACTTGAAGCCGTCGATGGCGAAACAATTCTGTTTGGCTCTGACGCTCGGGCCAAGGTAAACGAAGTGCTTGGTAGCCTGCGTAGCCATTTGGGCAGCGAGCTTGGCCTTAAGGATCCAGAAGTTGTAGCCCTGGCATGGATTATTGATTTCCCATTCTACGAACTCGACGAAAAGACCAACAAACTGGACTTTGGCCACAACCCATTCAGTATGCCCAAAGGTGGTTTAGAGGCTCTAAATAACGAGGACAAGCTGGGAATCATCGCCGACCAATACGACATGGTAGCCAATGGCTACGAAATCTGTAGCGGCGGTGTCCGCAACCATCGACCGGAAGTTTTGTATGAGGTATTTAACGTACTTGGGTTCAGCAAAGAATATGTCGAGGATAAATTTGGCGGCATGCTCAGCGCCTTCAAATACGGCGCACCGCCGCATGCCGGCTGTGCCTTTGGTATCGACCGAATCTTTATGGTTCTGACCGGCGAAGACAACATCCGCGAGGTAATTGCATTCCCCAAAAACGGTTCTGGCGTAGACCTGATGATGGACAGTCCGAGTGTAGTCGAAGAAGCCCAGCTGCGCGAGCTCGGCATTAAATTTACAGATATTTAACCAGCTGATACCATACAGGCAATGGGACTTTTACTGAGGGCCGAGCAACAGTATTTTGATGACGTCGAGTTTGACGTTGGTGGATATCTGGACCTTCCAAAAGACCAGCGCAAACTTGCGCACATCGGCTGGCATGTCGTAAAGATTGCAACTGGCAAACTCGTAAGATTCCGCCAGCGCAATAATCTCGGGCTCATGCACAATGACATCATTCCTAATCTTGTCCTCTATACAACACAACTAGCTAATATGCTGCCTGTGCCTGATGAAGCATTTGACACAAACATCTCGCCTTTCAACTTCCAGCGTGTTGACGACCAAGTGCGCTTGGCTGCAGATGCATTCGCCGAATTCGCCGAGCCCCGGGAACACACTCCAATCCCTAATGTAGCCGAACTTACCGAAGCGACCACATTGATGTATGTATCGGCTCTGGAATTTGGCCAGGAGTATGGCCGCCCAAACCTCAAGGCAGCCCATCTGGCCCTGATGGAGTCAAAAATCGGCCCGTTGCCGGCTGAGTTGAAACAGCCTGACCAAATTTTGTGATATTTGTCACATCTGACAAGCTTGTTGTAAAAAATGTTGACAGGCGGGCGTACAATAAACATATGGAAAGCAAAAATAAAACACAGCGCTGTGAAGCGTGGGTCGAGTCAATTGATCGGCGGGCGGGCAAGTGCGTGCTGCGTGTTATGCAGACCGGAGATGACGTGCCAGAGCCAGTCACTATGGACATCGGATCCTACGGGATACTCAGCGAAGTAATAGATGGCGAGGACTTGACGGTAGTTATGGAAGGCAGCCAACCGCAAGAGGTGGTGCCGCATTATCATGTGTGGAATACGCATGATCTGCCCGCTCCTGATCCATCAGCCGGCTAACAAGTGATATTTACCTGCTACAATATCAAGCTATGAGGATGTGGTTCAAAGTGATAACTAGCGTTAAGATGAGTCTGCTGTCTTCCTTGTTTTTGGTGGTAGCACTGCTCGTACCACTTGTGGTTTACGCCGCTCCCATATTTGTTCAGCTCGAGGCCGAAACTGGCGCAAAGCTGGGGGACGCCCGTTCAATCAGTGACAGTACTGCCAGTGGTGGTCTGGCCTTGTCGTTCAGCCCTTCTTCCATGCCAACTGCCGAATGGCGCAAAATCAATCTGCCGTTTGACCCGGCCTATGACAGCCCGCACAACTTTGGCCTGCACGCGATGGCCCAGGCAAAGGGTAACCCCAATGTCTACTATCTGGGCACCAGCGGCCAGGGGTTGTGGCGCACCAGCGATAGCGGCGAGACCTGGACCCAGGCCTCAAACTTGCTGGATGGGCGCGAGGGCGACACCTGCGCACGCCTCGACAGCGGTCGGATTTGGTCAATTGCCGTCGATCCTGCTAATGCTGATGTGGTCTATGCAGTTCCTGGTTACAGCTGCTGGGGCCGGATCTGGAAATCAGTCAACGGCGGACGCAACTGGACTATGGCAGTACCAGACTCCGTTATTAACCAAACCAGTGGCGGAATTGCCCGGGTTGAAATTGATCCCTTTAACCGTAATCACATAATTGTTACTTCGTATGGAGAGTGGGTGAATGGCGGTATTGGTTACCTGGAATCAAACGACGCCGGAGCAACCTGGCAGCAGCGCCGGGTTGATTTTATGGGCGATGCCATCAGGACCATTGTGTTCTTAAACGATTCGAACTCGATGATGATCGGGTCAGAGGCGGCTGGTTTTTACCGGAGCACTGATGGTGGAGCCACCTGGAACCGGACCAATGTCCAGGGCGGCAATGGCCACCGGACATCGTTTATCTACCGTTCATCAAACGGCAAACTGTATCTGACAACCGCCGAAGGTATCCAGCGGTCATCGGACAACGGAGCCAACTGGACGCTCATCAAGAGCCCCTGGTGTAACAATTACCTCAGCATAGCCGGCGATGGGCAGCATATGCTTACCGGCATAGCCCAAGCGGGTGATGCCAGTTGTAACGCGTACTACGAGATTGCGAGCGAGTCGAACGACACCAGCTGGTCCCGTTATGGCACCGGAACAGTGGGGAATGGCCCCAACGAAATGTTCTACAATCCGCTGGACAAAACGATCCTATCGGCCAACTGGAAGGCCGGGGTCTGGAAGCTGCAACTCTAAAGTACCGGTGCATTATCAAGCGATTGCCAGATGTACCAGCTGGCGACGGATTCATACGGGTGCCAATTGTTCTGATCGGCAAGAGCGCGGATATCATCCGGCGAGGGCAGGGTATCAAGGTTGTAGAGTTTCATAATACCGTTTTTAATGCCCAAATCACCAACAGGCAAAATATCCAGCCGGCCCATACAGAACATCAGAAACATATGCGCCGTCCATTCGCCAATGCCTTTGACGGCTATTAACTCGCGGGTGATTTCCTCGTTAGACAGATGCGGAAACTCGTCAAACTTGAGTTTGCCATCCAGTACGTGCTGCGCCAAGTCGCGCACATATATGGCCTTGGCCCGGCTCAGGCCCGCGGTACGTAGTTCATCCACTCCTTTGGTGAGGATTTGTTCCGGCGCCGGGAAATCGGCTGAGCCAAACAGTTCGCAAAACCGCCGCTCAATACTACGGGCCGCCTTAACGCTTAGCTGCTGGCTGATAATGGCATCAACCAGCTCTTGGTAATAATTGATATGCGGCTCCAGGCGGGCCAGGCCATAGGCAGCGATCACCGGCGCCAATACCGAATCATGCTGCAACAGATGAGCACGGGCAGCTTCCAATGATTTTTGACTGGCTAGGACAGATTGCATATGTACTAATTGTAGACCTCTGGTATGATATAGCTAAGCATAAACACTAACACTAGGGATTATCACCTTGGATACAACAAACTCGCTTAATAACACCAGTAACACGCAGGACAGCCAAAACCCGCAAGGTACGGCCACGCCCGGTGCAAATAACGGCGCTGATTTTCAGCAAACTGCCCCAAGCGACACGCTCAACCAAGAGGCTGAAAATCTGTCTGTGGAAAAAACCGGCGATCCTATCACTGGCTTGGTGGTTAAGAATAGCGAAGCTTTCCCCGTTGGGTGGGCAATTGCCGTCGTAGTGATGGTAGTGATAGCAGGTTGGGTACTCATAAGATTGCTCAAAGAGCAGGCTGACGATGATACCCCGGCAGCACCACCGGTCAGAGCAGTCTCAAGTGCTAAGAAGCCGAAGCCCGCTGTCAAGAAGACTGCGGCCAAAAAACCGGTTGCCAAGAAAGCCCCCGCCAAAAAACCAGCCGCTAAAAAACGCAAGAAAACCGCCAAGAAGCGCTAAGCAGCAGGACATTTTAAAGCTTAAGCTTACATCTGTTTTCTGCTATGATTAAGCGCATATGGCTAAAAGTTCCAGCACGCCAGAAACACCTGGTGACAGTAAAAAAGGCGCGGCAAAAAAGCTTCCCAAGATTTCCAAATTTGCTGCCAACTCTGAACCGGCTCTGCCCGAGGGCAAGAGTTCAATTGAGATTATCAAAGACACTGATGAGCGTGATATCAAGACAGCGGCACAAGATGCTAATGCCGAACTAGCCTCGTTGGTAGGCGTAGAGGTGCCCGAGCCATCAGTGTCCGAGCCCGAGATAACGCCAGAGACTGCCTTGTCGGCGGCCGAAGAAGAAGACGAAATCGGCGACCTGAATGACGGTACCATTGCACCTATCAGTGATGAGTTAACCTCTCCGCTTGAAGAGGAAGAAGAGCCAGCCCTGCCCGAGCCCGAGGCCGAAGAGCCGGCTGACAAGCCAGAGGCGGAGGAAGTAAAAGCGCCAGCCGAAGAAGTACCCGAAGACGCACTGCCCGATGATCCAGTTACCGAGAAGGCGGTTGATGCAATTGTTGCCGAAGAAGCCGATAAAGTCCTGGCCGCCGAAGACCAGGCCCGCCAAGGTGACGAGCCGCGCGAAAGCAAGCTGCAGAAGCCCGCCCGCAAATCATCCGGAATCTTTGCCCGCTCAAGTGTACGCTGGGGTGTCTTTGGTGGCTTGCTGTTTGTACTCCTGGCTCTGGCGGCCGTACCGGCCAGCCGGTACTTTATCCTGAATACTGCGGGAGTGCGTTCATCGCTGGAACTCAAAGTCACCGACAACGGCACCCTGCAGCCGCTCAAAAATGTCTCGGTCCAGGCGGGCGGTGCAACTGCCCTGACCGACAGTGACGGCGTGGCCCGCCTTACCAATGTACGCCTGGGTAATACCCGGCTGATTATCGAAAAGCGTGCATTCTCCAGGATAGAGAAATCGGTCGTGGTCGGCTGGGGTAGTAACCCGTTAGGCGAGTTCAAAGCCACGGCTGTTGGTACTCAGTACACCTTTGTAGTCAAAGATTTTCTCAGCGGCAAACCTATCGACGGCGCCGAGGCCAGCTCGGGCGATGGTAATGCCAGCTCCGACCAAGAGGGCAAGATTGTCCTCACTCTGGACACCGCCAACCAAGAGGATACGGCCCAGGTTAACGTAGATGTATGGGCTGACGGTTACCGCAAAGAGACCATTAACCTAACCGTCAACAACAAAGAAGAGCAGAGTGTCGAGCTAGTGCCGTCACGTAAAGCAACCTTTATCTCCAAACGCTCCGGCAAATACGATGTGTATACCATTGATGTAGATGGCAAGAATGAGCAAAAAATCGTCAGTGGCACTGGTCTGGAGCGCGATGATATTACCCTAATCCCACATCAGAAGGACGAGGTGGCGGCACTAGTCTCAACCCGTGAGCGCGTGCTCAACCCCAGTGGCTATCTGCTGAGTACGTTATATATCGTCAATACCAGCAACGGCGACTTGGTCAAGATTGACCAATCCGAGAAAATCCAGGTGATTGGCTGGTCCAAAGCCGGCCGGCTGGTCTACGTTAAGGTCGCGGCCGGTTCTAATGCTACCGACCCAGACCGCCACCGCATCATGAGTTTTAATGCCAAAGATTTTGCTGATACTAAGGAGTTGGCTGGCGCGAACGCCTTCAATGATGTCATCATGGCCGAAGACCGTGTCTACTATGCTCCGGCTAATCTGTTCCAGGAGGACCAGAGCCCGGGTGTCTTTGCCGTCAATGCTGATGGCGAGCAGGCCCAAACCGTCTTGGATAGGGAGGCATTCTTCCTGCAGCGTAGCTCATACGATACTATCGATATCAGTGCGGGCGATACCTGGTACACCTACAAAACAGGCTCTACTGTCAGCGCCCAGTCTAGTGAAGGACCCGATAACCAAGTGAGCCGCATCTATGCCGATAACCCGAGTAATAGCCTTAGTCTGTGGGTAGACAAGGGCACATTGTTGGCCTACAACAAGCAAGAACGAAAAGACACCGCCATAGCAGTTAAGGGCGGTCTCAAGACCCCGATGTACTGGCTCAACGAGCGTGTGGTGGTATTCCGCGTCAGGGATAGCCGCGAGACAGCCGATTATGTGGTCTCGACTGATGGCGGCGATCCCCGCAAGATTACGGATGTGGCTGATTCCAGTGGTATTGGCCGCTGGTTCGACTGAATTTGAGAGGGGAGCATCCCCTCTCAACGCGCGGTGCGCAGGCGGAGCCTGACGCTCCGGCTGCTCTCCCCTGAAAGCGGAAACAAATAAATCCGGATTTATTTGTGTTGTTTGATGGTATGATAGGTTGCATTATGAGCATGAGTGAAGCAGAGCAGGCGGCGTACCATCTGGGTGTACAAACACGGGAAATCGCCGAGATGTCAGCCCGTACTGACCCCTTTACACACACTGTTGCAGGCCTGGGCATTATTGTTTTGCCGCACGTCTATCCCGGCGGCATTGATAGCGAATTAACCGTGGATGCTATTGGTGATGTGGTTGATAAATCCGTGCTGGATCTGTGCACTGGTACTGGTGTTGTTGCAGTAAGTGCCGCGATGAGAGGCGCAGCGCGCGTAGTTGCCGTTGACCTGAATCCGGCGGCAGTTAAAAATGCCAGGCTCAATGCGCAACACTTCAAGCTTGATCAGATAGAAGTGAGAGAAGGCTCGTTGTTCGAACCGGTTAAAAATGAAAAGTTTGATATCATTGCAATCAACCCGCCCTATACCGGCAAAAAACCGGCTAATCTTACCGAAATCTGTTTTTGGGACGAGGACAATCACACGACCCGTGAATTTTTCCAACAATACAGGCAGCACCTTACACCAGAGGGCAGGGCATTTCTAGCATGGGCTGACTTTAGTTCCTTGGAGCTAATTGAACAGCTGGCTGCAGAGAACGAAACGCGGCTTGAAGAAGTAAAATCAAAGGCTACATCCTCGGGCCTGGCAACTTTCCTGGTGTACGAGCTCAGGCCCAACTAAAGCATTGACAAAGCATAAGCTATTTGATATAATTTGACTTAATTCCTTGCTCGCTTTTGGGTTAAAAAATCTCGCATCACCCCTGTGAATGGCTAAACTTTATGTATAGTGACATGTTATACGGTAGCTCTTCTCCAATCCTTCAAGCTCAAGTGTTTGCTTGACTTTGACTACTGCCAGTGTATCGTTATGCTTATGGTTAAAAAATCTACAAAACTCAAAAAAGGGCAGTGGTTCGTAAAAACAAGGGGTAGTTATCTGCCGAAGTCACCGGCCGCGGTGTTAATGCAGGCGGTATTGTTGCTTGCCGGTCTGTTAACTATTGCGATGACTTTTGACGATAGCCGGCCATGGTATACGGTTGGTATCGCGATGACATTGCAATTGATCGGCCTTGGCGCAATATTCACTTGGATTGCCTCCAAGAAGTCTTAGATTCGTAGTGCGCGCACGAATTTTGGGAGTGGTAATTCTCGCTAAGACAAGGCACTATTTCGGAAGCGTATTTTACATACGGTGAAGAAATATCCTTGGCTTGGCGGGAATTACCCTTGGCCCAAAATTCGTGCTTTACAGTGATGGGTTAGGTCTCTTTGAACTGTGGTAATTTTCTTAATTTTTACCATCTAAATATTCACTGAGTTTTTTGAAGGCGGCGGTCCGCATGCTGAACTCTGGTTTGTATTCGTCGCCCATTTCGGCAAAGGTTTCGTTGAGGCCTTCGGGCTGGAAGATATCATCCCAGCCAAAGCCTTCGACGCCGCTGGGCGCAACGATCTGGCCATTAATCTCGCCCTCAAAGAATTCTACAGCGCCATTGCCATCATCATAGCCGACGACCGTCTTGGCCACTGCATTACGGTTCTGAATTTTGCTGCACAGATCATAGACACCCTGGTTGCCAACCGCGGCGGTCATCCACTTGATGAGCGGGCCAGGGAAGCCGTTTAGACCGGTTAAGTACAGGGATGTATCTTCG
>CAZJWS010000015.1:8647-10441 GCA_964549985.1 uncultured Candidatus Saccharibacteria bacterium
GTATCTTCGACTACCAGCGGGCCATCGTGCAGGCCACGGGCCACCTCTAATTTCTTGGCAATCACGACTTGTGGGTCCAGGGTTTGCTCCTCGGGCAGGTCAATCTCGACCCGTTCCAGCTGCGGTACCAAAGCCTTGGCCTCGCGGAATTTACCAGCATTACCGGTTACAAAGTAAATTGGTTTCATAGTTTCTCACTATAGATTGTTTTCAACTATGTTGGCAAACTCATTCCATCGTTCCCGTACAGTGTCAGAACTACTGCCTTGACGCCAGACATCTTTATCCAGTGATTCGTCGGCGGCGCGGACACGCATACAATCCGGGCTGATCTCACTAAAGATGGTTTTGCCATCCTCAGTGATGAAAAAGCAGATATCCCAGAGTTCCAGACCAGCTTTTTTAAGTGATCGCTCCAGCGCCGTGAAGGCCAGGCGGCCAGTCAGTTTAGCTTGCTCGGTGTCAATGTACCAGTTGGCCATCGTTTCGGGCAGGACTTCGTCTGCCAGGCGGTTGCCGTCGTGATCGGTTAATGGGTTGCGCCAGTCAAAACGAACTACCAGTTCTGGATATGGCTCGTCAATCTTAATGGCCTGGCCGCTGCCGCGGAAGTTGCCACGACGGGCAGTTGTGCCAGACATACCAAAGTAGCGGTGCTTTGGCGTACCGGTATGATAGCGTTTTACGACCGTTTCGATGGGTGTGGCCCTAGGCAACTGCTTGATTTGTTCGGTTGTTAGATCGGGTGGCGTGAATCCTTGGTGCAGTTCGCCCGTACTTTCGGGTAGCACCAGCCGGGAGACAATAAATTCATCTCCCACTGTTTCGTAGGTGTGGCTGACATACGGTCGTACAACCGAGAGCAGGGCTCGCGAAACTCTAAGCCGGGCAGTATCGGTGCCGACGATTTCACCGGCTCGGTTATGTGTATAGCTGTAGACCGTCGGCTTGAGCCGGGTAGCTACCATACCATCACCAAGGTAGCGAACTTCTTTACTATGACCCTCTACGACAAGAGGTAGATCTTCAAAGGTTTCTTTGGTTATTGTTTCCATACTATCTCCTTATGTTCATATCCCAGGCGATGGTTTTGGCAATTGCGGCTGGTGTAACGTCATCATCGCTGCGGTAGATGCCTAAAATGTGTTGAGGATTCTCTTTGGCAAGTCGGGCATAAGTGGCTGCATCACTGCCTAAGTGATTAGGGGTCATATAAGCGATATATCCAACTTCTTCAGCTCGTCGCTCCATAGCGGTCTCAATTGGTACCCGCAGCAAGGCGGTCGGTATTGGCCGCGGGCCGTACTGATGCCAGTAATCCTCACGGTTCGAATGGCCTTCTACCATTGTTTGTCCAGTCATCCAGTGACGGTCATAGATGACTACGTCAGCTTTGTGGGTATCGGCAATATCTTCACAGTCATAGATGACGTCCTTCAACAAACTAGTTGCCTCGAAGCTCCCTTGCATCGTAGACCACAGATCATAGATATCGGCTCTAAGCCATTTGTTGGCAATGCGATAGGGTGCAAATGTCATAGTCTTGAGACCTTGCTTGCCTAGGTGTTTCGCCAGTGCTTCGGTAACGCTTGTTTTACCACTACCATCAATGCCCTCGATAGCAATGCGTTGCTTGGGATGATCTTCGGTTTCTATAGCCCTAGCAGTGCCGTTTGGACCTTCAATCCACTTTAGTTTCATCAGTTTACTCCTTATTTAGCTCCAGGAGTGTAAAGCAAAAATTGTATTTCTAAAATGTAGGAATTACAACAGTTACCCCTGTTAAATCTATAA
>CAZJWS010000015.1:10451-12401 GCA_964549985.1 uncultured Candidatus Saccharibacteria bacterium
GTGTTGCTAAAAAGTCAACATAATTTTAATGCAAAAACTTCTAATCTCTAGACTCGAACCTCTAGTCCTTCAGGATACAGATACGGATTTTGCCGTCGCTATGCAAAAACCCGCCCAGGGCGCGGTTGCTGAGGTTGAGGCCTTCGTGGGCGCGCTCGGTCAGGGTCTTGGCAACCGAATGGCTGCCCCGCAGGTCTTCTACAATCAGGTCGCGTTCGGCATTGGTGTCGGGGTCGATCATATGCGTCAGCTGGCCGTTATGGCGGATGGGCATAATACCAATGTCTCTTGATGCTGCACCAACCCAGAGCTGCCGGCGGGAGTTATCAGTACTAGGCCGGTGAAACCGCTGCCAAAAATGCACATCGGTATGAAACGCCTCGGGTCCATCCAAATGGCAGGCCCAAAACCGTACGTGGTGGCGCAGGGTGGGGCTGTCGCCAAAAGGTTTCTGGAACCCCAGGTCCTGCTTGCGCCCAAACAGATACAAGTTACTAAACGGCGCCTTATGATAATGCCGGCGGGTTAGCATGGACCGGGCGACTTTGAGCATACTTTTTAGCGTTTTTTTGTCGGCGGTGTACCAGCCGGCTTTATCAAAAGCTTTGAGGATTTGTTTGCGCGTGCCAATAATGCCTACATTGACCGGATCGCTGGCAAAACCATCGGGCGTCACGCAGTAGGTAGGGAAGTGCTTGGGCCGCACAAATATCCGGTAAGCGCGAAGTAACAGAGGTACAAACACATAGGCAGTGAAGATATAAGTGGCTAATAAAGCAAAGAAAAGCGGGACCTGATTATCAAAAAACGGAAAAAATTCAAAAACCGCCAGGTAAACAACGGCAATACCAAACCCAAGTACGAGTAAACGTTTGGCGAGACGGACAAGACGAATCAACATGGTGCTTTATACTATAATAACAGATGATGCAAACTACAGACTTCTTAACTGTTTTGGAGGGTTATTACCGGCGGGCGGGTCGCGACTTGCCTTGGCGGCAATTGGATGGCCGGGGAACTATCGATCCATACCGCGTACTCGTGAGTGAATTGATGCTGCAGCAGACACAGGTAAACCGTGTACTGCCGAAGTATACTGAATTTTTGCGTACTTTTCCGACTCTGCAATCATTGGCCGAGGCCTCGCAACCTGAAGTGCTGGCACTGTGGTCAGGCCTAGGCTATAACCGGCGGGCATTGTATTTGCATCAGGCGGCCAAGCAGCTCGCAAAGGTACCGGAGCCCTGGCGATTTGAGGATTTGGTGGTCTGCAAAGGGATAGGTCCCAACACCGCCGGGGCAATCTTGGCTTATAGTTACAACGAACCGGTGCTGTTTCTGGAAACGAATGTCAAAACGGTGTTAATACATCACTTCTTTGAGGACAAAACAGGCATATCCGACAACGAACTACTAGGAAAACTTGCCGAAGTAGCTCCCTGGCTTCACCCTTCACTCCCTACCCTTCAGCCTCGACTTTTCTACTGGGCACTGATGGATTACGGGACGCACCTCAAAGCTACAATAGGTAACCAGAGCCACCGCAGCAAAAGCTTTACCCGGCAGAGTAAGTTCGAGGGATCGCTGCGGCAGATTCGCGGCCGGGTTATCAAGTTGTTATTGTCGGGGCCACAGCCGCTCGAAACGGTGCGTCAACAGATAGCTGATGACCGCTTGGATGATGTGGTGGCCAAGTTACAGGCTGAAAATATGGTAAAACTTACACGAAACACGCTTATGCTGTACAATGAAACCAACAAATCGTAAGCGCTTGTGACGCGCACATAAATTCCAGACAGGAGAATCTCAATGGATCAAGCAAACGGTTCGGCCCCAGATGTTAACAACGACGGTATCAATGATGCAAATGCGCCGGCACCAGTAAGCGGCTCAGAACCAGCAGCACCTGCAGCTGAGGCGCCAGCCCCAACACCCGCTCCTGCGCCCGAA
>CAZJWS010000016.1:0-7995 GCA_964549985.1 uncultured Candidatus Saccharibacteria bacterium
GGCACCCAAGGTACATCTGTTATTCGATAACGGGCTGACGCTCGTAAAATCGAGCCAGTTTGCGGGGCGCAAGCAGTACAAAAAAATCGATGTGGTGTTTCCGGCCATGCATGGAACGCATGGCGAGGACGGCCAGCTCATGGGGTTGCTCGAAATGGCCAATATACCCTATGTTGGTTGCGATATGACCGCCAGTGCCCTGGCGATGGATAAAGTACTGGCCAAACTAATGGCCGAAGCGCATGGCGTGAACATCACTAAGATGAAATTTATTGATACTGCAGACCTGGAGCGCAGCCCAACCGGCTATATCCGTGCGGTGAATGAAAGCCTGAAATATCCGGTATTTGTAAAGCCGGCGCACTTGGGCTCAAGCATCGGTATCACTAAGGTTGACGACCCTAAGAACCTAAGCAATGCCCTTGAAGTCGCGGCACATTACGACACAAAAATTTTAACCGAAGAAGCCGTCCCGAACCTTATCGAGGTTACGCTGCCAATCATGGGCAATACTGAACCCATCCCGGCACTGCTTGAACAGCCGTTAGTCAGCGCCGAAGATTTCTTTGATTTTGATACTAAGTACATGCGTGGCGGTAAAAAGGGTGGTAAATCCGGCCAAAAAGGAGCCCAGGGTTATAGTCAGATTCCCGCGGAGCTGCCAAAAGATTTGTATGACGAGGCAATCAAAACAGGTTTGGCAGTGTATAAGGCACTTGGTTGCAGTGGCATTGCTCGGGTGGATATGCTAATCGATAGCAAGGCCAAAAAAGTTTATTTTAACGAAGTCAACCCCTTGCCAGGCGGTTTATACGCGCACAACTGGAATAAAGCCGGCGTATCGGCGGTTGATTTGGTGACCAAATTAGTCGCCTACGCAGAAGAACGCTGGCGTAGCAATCAGAAGAAAAACATCACTTTTAACACCAATTACTTAAAGCAGTTTTAATCATGGCGAAAATATACGACAAAGTGTGGCTAGGCGATGGCATCGTACCGCTCGGACAAGCGAATTTAAGTGTGGCAAGCTCAGCCGTTCTATACGGCCTTAGTGTCTACACGGTATTTCCGGTTTCAAAGAATGACAAGGGCAAGCTGGTAGCTTTCCGGTTGCACGACCACTTTAAGCGCCTGCTGGACTCTGCCAAGATCATTGGCATTGATCATTTCGAGCAGGAGTGGGGGTTTGAACGATTTTTAGCGGCCGTCAAACAGGTAGTGGCAGAAAATAGTCCGGAGGAAAACGTCTTTGCCCGTGTTACGGTACATGTAGATGAGCTAGTGCCCGGTACCAAGTCGCGTGGGCTGCATACATCACTAAGTATATTTTTGTATGAAGCGGCATCGATCGTGCCGCAGGACGGCACACGGCTCAAGACCAGCGTATGGCGGCGGATTCCCGACTACGCCATCCCGTCGCGTGCCAAAGTCAACGGCGCCTATGTAAACTCGGTGCTGGCCAAACAGGATGCGATAGACAGCGGCTATGATGATTGTATCTTTCTGGACGCATCCGGCCATGTCTGCGAACTCAGTGCTGCCAACATATTCATCGTGAGAAACGGTGTGCTCATTACGCCCGATACTACCAATGATCTGCTGGAGGGTATCAACCGCCGCACTATTATTGAGATAGCTCGTGAGCATGGTATCCCGGTGCAGGAAAGAGCAGTAGACCTGACCGAACTCTACATCGCCGACGAGGCTTTTGCTTGCGGTACCAGCGCTTATTTGGCGCCAATTATCGAAGTGGATGCCCGTAAAATCCATGGTAAAGGTCCGATATCATCACGCCTGCGCAAATTACACAGCCAAATCATTACCGGTAATAGCCAGCGCTACAGCGATTGGTCGACTATTGTCGGCTAAGATGATATAATAAAGCCATGAAAAGGCTAGCCTTAAGCCAAAGTCTCCTCCTCGCCCCGTAGTGAGTTTTTGTGAGTAATTCCTCGGGAAATTGCTTGGATTCTTATAAAAAATCCGCACAAAAGTCCACTACAGGGCCTCGCCTGAGGCGCGTTACTTCTTATTTATCAAAAAAACCTATAAACTAAATCAGAAACTACTTTAGGAATTTTATGACCAAACGTTACAATCCATCCGAAATTGAATCCAAATGGCAAAAAATCTGGGCCGATGAAAAACTCTATGAAGTCGAAGTGGACAATGCCCGGCCCAAGACCTATGCCACGCCAATGCTGCCGTATCCTAGCGGGGCTGCCATGCATACCGGCCATGTCCGCAACTATGCCATAGCCGACGCAGTGGCCCGGTTCTATCGCCAAAAAGGTCATAATACGCTGACTACAATGGCGTGGGATGCCTTTGGCCTGCCGGCCGAAAACTACGCCATCAAGACGGGCACCCCGCCAGCCGTTTCAACCGCCAAGAACACCGTGTACTTTAAGGAGCAATTGCAAGCGTTGGGTATGAGCTATGACTGGTCGCGGGAATTTACCACCTCTGACCCATCGTATTACCGTTGGACACAATGGGTGTTTGCACTCATGTACAAGCGCGGTCTGGCCTATCAGGCCGAAAAATCCCAGTGGTGGTGCGATAAGTGTAAGACTGTGCTGGCCGACGAACAGGTTATAGCCGGCAAATGTTGGCGCCACGACAGTGCTGACGATCCTTTGGTGACCAAGAAGTTACTGAAGCAGTGGTTTTTCAAAATTACCAACTACGCTGATGCCATTCTGGACGCCACCGATGCATTAGACTGGCCAGAAAAGATCAAGACGATGCAAAAGAACTGGATCGGCCGCTCAGAAGGAGCCGAGATTCAGTTCCAGCTGGCAAATGACAATTCACAGGCAATCACTGTTTTTACCACACGGCCAGATACGATTTTTGGCGCCACATTCCTGGTAGTGGCTCCAGAGAATGAAATTGTAGCAAAAATAACAACATATGATCAAAAACAAGCCGTTGAAGCCTATGTTGCCGAAGCCGTCAAAAAGGATGATATCGAGCGCCAAGCCAACAAAGATAAGACAGGCGTTTTTACCGGCGGGTATGTCATCAATCCGGCGACTGGCAAAGAAATTCCGGTCTGGGTGGCGGATTACGTGTTGATGGGCTACGGCACCGGCGCTATTATGGCGGTTCCTGCCCACGACGAACGGGATTATGAGTTTGCCGCCAAGTTTGGTATTCCAGTCGAATATATAGTTGAGCCAGTGAGCGGCCAGAAGCAGGGCGATGAAGTTGAAAAAGAAGCTATTGTAGCCATTGTACGTAACCCCAAGGACGGCAAAATCCTGATGCTGGACTGGGGTCCACGGATGGAGCGCTTTGGCGGTCATTTGTTTATTGGCGGCGGTATGGATGAAGACGAAGATCCGGTTGCCTGTGCCAAGCGCGAGATTGCTGAAGAAACCGGCTACACCAATGTGAAGCATGTGGCGACCCTGCCGTACATCACGCACAGTTATTATTTCTCGAACGTAAAAAACAAGAATTACTATGCCCGCATGCGCGGCCTGCTGTTTGACTTGGTAGATGATACACAGGTAGCACAAAAACTGGACGAGGGCGAAAAGCAAAAGTTCACCATCAAATGGGTAGCTCAGGCCGAGGCCGAACGATTGGTCGATGATCAAGGCCATCGCTATGTCTTTGAAGGTTTGCTGCAGTCACCAAACTATCACGGCGAAGGCGTGATGATTAATTCCGGTATATATGATGGAATGGATTCGGCCGAAGCCCGTGAAAAAATTGTGATGGATTTAGCGGCAGCCGGTTCGGCCACCGAAAAAGTGAACTATAAGATGCGCGATTGGCTGATTAGCCGCCAGCGCTACTGGGGCGCGCCGATTCCCATTATTCACTGCGACGAGCATGGTGCCGTACTGGTGCCGGAAGACCAATTGCCGGTTGAACTGCCAGAAGTCAAAAATTTTGCCCCGGATGGCAGCAACACCTCAGTGCTGGCCGGAGCTACTGACTGGGTAAACACCACCTGTCCAGAGTGTGGCAAGCCGGCCAAGCGCGAGACCGACACGATGGACGGCTACGTCTGTAGTACCTGGTACCTGCACCGCTACACGGATCCGCACAACACCAAGCAAGCCTTTGATCCGGCCAAGACTAACTACTGGTTCCCGCTGGATTTCTACTTTGGTGGTGATCACGCCGTGGCGCATCTGTTATATGTCAGATTCTTTCAGCGGGTGCTGGTAGATGCCGGCTTAGCCGCAGATCCAGAACCTATCAAGCGCCTGGTCTACAACGGCTACATAAATGCCGAGGACGGTACCAAAATGAGCAAGTCCAAGGGCAACACGGTCGACCCGATGGACCTGATAAAGGCTGGCTATGGCGCCGACGCTCTGCGCGTATTTGAACTGTTTATCGCCCCGTATGACCAAGATACCTCTTGGAACACCAAAGGTGTGCCCGGTGCCCACAAATTCCTCAGCCGGTTGTGGGTGCTGACCCAGGAATTCCTGGAATCCCAAGCTGAAGCCGGTGCAAAAAATACAGACGTACTGCGTATTGCCCACAAAACTATCCGCAAAGTCACTGATGATCTGGAGCGCCTGAGTTTTAATACCGCCATAGCATCAATGATGGAGGCCGTCAACGAGCTGTATATTGCCAAGGCCCGCGACAGCTATGGGGCCGAAGGTTCCTGGCGGTTCACATTAGAAAGCCTTGTGCAGCTGCTGGCGCCATTTGCGCCGCACATTGCCGAAGAACTGTGGCACCAACTGGGCCATCAAGATTCGGTGCATGTTAACCACTGGCCAATCTCGGATGATACCTATCTGGTCAGTGACACCATCACCGTTGTGGTTCAGGTGAACGGCAAGTTACGCGCGCAGCTGCGATTACCCGCGGACGTTACCGAGGACCATGCCATAGAGGCTGCTAAAGCCGACGAGAACGTAAAGGCCCACCTGAACGGCGAGCCCAAAAAATCGATTTATGTTAAGGGCAAGCTCGTTAACTTTGTAGTGTAAGCGATCATTCACCGTTCACCAGTATCCATTTACCATACATTCTCCGTGATACGTTCAGGGTAGTGTCATGGTAAACGGTAAATGGATCACGTATGGTAAACGGTGAACAGAAAACGGCAACTGTGAGACCTCCTGGCATCCAAGCCCTAACATCTAGCATCGAAATGCTACCCCTTGTAAAACCATGCCAAAACAGATATAATACACCATTGAATTAATCGATAAGTAAATAAGGAGTGGACGTAAACTTCTATGGGTAAGCCCAAAAAACGAACATCCCACCGCAAGACCGGTGTCCGCCGCAGCCACTTGGTGGTCAAGTTGGCCCGCCAGGTGAACGCCAAGTCACCAGTGAAAGCCTTTACCACCGTACGTGAGTCCGGCAAGGCAAAACCTGCTGAAAAAACCAGCAAATAGGATATACTAGTACCAACTAGAACCATAAGCGGAAAGTTAACAATTCTATGGAAACCATGATCCACGCATTTGAGTCCAGAACCGGTGCGGCAGCGCGGAGCGCCCGGAAGCGTACAGGCCAGTACGTTGAGGGCGCACCACAGCTGGCAAGCCGGTTCTGGACCAAAAGCCTTACTGACGAAGGCCGGCTTTGCTGGGCTCGGCAGAAAGGTGGTGCGTAGGTCATGGCATCGAATAGGCATCTCGGTCGTATCGTCGCACTGCAGTCATTGTACGAGCAGGATTTTCGGCTGGAAGCTGGCGACAATACCTTTGACATTGCAGAAGTATTAGCGCGCAATATCTCCCGCTATCGGGAAACTATCGATGATACCGAATTCATAGACAAGCTTGTGCGCGGTGTGACCGAGCACAGTTCGGAGCTTGATGGCATCTTGCAGCCGCTGGCGCCAGAGTGGCCAATCGAACAGATTGCCCGCATGGACCGTGTAGTACTGCGTATGGGTGCCTATGAACTCTTGCATGCCAAGGATGTTCCGCCAAAGGTGGTGATTAATGAAGCGGTTGAGCTGGCCAAGGCTTTTGGCGGCGACAACAGCTCAAAATTCATTAATGGTGTTTTGGGCTCGCTCCTGCGACAGCAAGAAGGAGACACCGCCGGGAAGGCCAAAAGTGAATAACCATGGCAGATCAACCGGCTCCCAAGGATCCCAATAAGCCCGACCATAGAAAACGTACCTACATCAAGAATATGATGAAACGACCAACCCCTATAAAGGGTTTTAAGACATTTATTAACAAGCGCCGGCCGGCAATCAGCCAGGTGGTGCGCGAGCCAACCGCCGGCGGTATTGTGTTTCGCCGCGGCAAAAAAGACGGCGAAATCCAGTTCCTGCTGATTCAGGATGCCAAAAACCGCTGGACGATCCCAAAGGGACATATTGAAGAAGGCGAAGAGTCCAAACAAACCGCCGAACGCGAAATCCGCGAAGAAACCGGCCTACAAGAGATGCAGGTATTGCAGTGGCTCGGCAAGATTAACTTCCGGTATCGCCGTCAGACCAGCCTGGTACTGATGACCACCGAGATTTTCCTGGTCCGCGCCATGGGAGACAGTGACAAGCTGCAGGGTGAAGAGTGGATGAACGGCTGCAAGTGGCTGGACTCTCGCGATGCATTGGACAAGATCGAATACGAAGATATCGGTAAGCTGATGCTGGTGGCCCTGAATAAAATCCGCAAGGGCAATCTGTAAGCAATATGAAAGTACTTAAAGGAGAAGAAAAATAAGATTATGCAAGATGTAGCGAGCTATCAAGCGCTGGCTCGTGATCAGATTGGTGTCGAATTTGACGATATAAATCTGCTCATCACCGCGCTGACACACCGTTCGTATCTGAACGAACACCGTTCAACGGTAAAAGAACACAACGAACGCCTGGAATTTCTGGGCGATGCCGTGCTGGAGCTGGTTGTGACTGAATATCTGTATACAAATTACTCTGAACCAGAGGGTATTTTGACTAACTGGCGTAGTGCATTGGTGCGTACCGAAAGCATTAGTGCCGCTGCCAGCGCGCTTGGCTTTGAACCGTTTCTACGCTTGTCCCGCGGCGAAAAGCGCGGTACCGAGCGTGCCCGGGCGCAGATCCTGGCCAACAGCTTTGAGGCCGTGGTGGGCGCCGTCTATCTGGACAAGGGCTACGAGGCCGCCAGGCAGCTTATCGAAAAAGCTATCCTGTCTACCTTTGCCAAAATTCTAGAGACTGGTTCCTGGATGGACCCGAAGTCACGCTTGCAGGAGATGTCGCAGAGCAGCCTTGGGTTTACACCTTCTTACAAAGTTATGGAAGAGGACGGTCCGGATCACGACAAGACCTTTACTGTCGGCGTATATATCGATGGCAAGCTCTACGGCAAGGGATCAGGGCCTTCCAAGCAGGCGGCTCAGCAGGCGGCGGCAGAGAAGGGCCTCGCAAAACTGCAAAAGTAGTCCTACTCTTTCTTTATTTTCTCGATTTCAAATGTCATCGCAAACCTTCTTCTGATGAAGAAGCAAATCCCTACTTTCTTGTACCGACAAGAAAGTAGGCAAAGAAGCTCGCGCCGATACAAAAACGCGATTGAATCAACACCAAAAATAGCCGCGCCGCAAAACGCAAGCGTCCCCAATTCAATATTTCGGTAGGAATTGGGGCAAATTGCGGCTTGATTCGGCCATTTTTGCCGTCGCTTCATCGGTTTTGCATCGAATTGCGCGTTAAAAGCAGAAACCCCAGCCTTGGCTGGGGTATTATTATCTTTCGCTCGGGACTGAATGGTTTCAGTCACAGGGGAAAGTGACAAGCAGATAGAATAATAGAGACGAAAAGGGGCCGGGCTGGCGAGGGAATGGACCGAACGGTTCAAACCCTCGCCAGCCGGCGATCAGGTGATCAGGGGAGAACGTTGCCCTCGCTGTCGGCGGTGGCGACGTTGTACTCCGACTCCTTGAGGACGCGCACCGTGAGGGTGCGGCCGTCGACGTCGACGTCGGGGATGTCGATGTGGTCAGGGCTCTCGGTCGCCTTGGTGAGGTGCTGGCGGGTGAGCCGGCCCTCGAGGTAGA
>CAZJWS010000016.1:8005-9597 GCA_964549985.1 uncultured Candidatus Saccharibacteria bacterium
AGCATGGCGATCTTGTCCTCGTTGCCGGCCTCGACGTCGCCGTTGATGCAGTCGTGGATGGCGGACATCATGCTGTCGGGGTCGACCTCGACGTAGAGGCCGCCGAAGGCGTTGATTGCCCAGCGGTCGCCGCCGAGCTTCGTGCCCTTGGAGCCGAAGAAGTCGATCTCTTGGCCGTCGACCGTGTAGTTGACACCGTTGAGCTGGCTGGTGGCCATGGCTCGTCCTATTCTCCTCACGGCACAGGGGCCCCTCGCATCTGCGAGCGTGTGCATTCTTTATCACACAAGATGAGGGGCAAAGGCACTTTGTATGCGCTTGCTCCTCATCTTGTAACTATCTGCTTGTCAAAAAACAAGGGTACAGTGACCCTATACTCTCATTTTAGCATGAAATAGTAAAAAAGTCAATGACTTGTAAATCACCACCTCTGTAAGCTCTCGCAAAATTGTAAGAAATCTTACAATTTTTATGTCAGTAAATATTCTACAGTTTCTTGTTTCAAGTTTCTAACGTCTTGATTCTCAATTGTAACGCCATGCGTTACAATTGGTGCATATGACAGACTTTGGCAAATCACAAAAAATCGTAATTGTAGAAGATAATGTAGCTCTAAACGATATTTATAAGACCCGGCTGGAGATGCTTGGCTATACGGTATTCTCGGCCTATGACGGCGTGCAGGCGTTGACCGTTATCGAACACGAGCTGCCTGATCTCGTATTGCTTGACTTGATGGTACCCAAGAAAGCTGGTGACCAGATCCTGGAAGAAATGCGCCAATCTGGTTGGGGTAAGGATATTAAGGTTGTTATTATCTCTAACCTTAATGAAGCTGATGCGCCCAAAGGGCTGCGTAACCTCGGTATCGAGGCCTATGCGGTCAAAGCAAACCTGTCCAATGATCAGCTCGACCAACTGGTTGATGCGGTTCTCAAGCCAGCTAGCCAAGCCGAGGATGTGCTGTTGACTGGTGCGAACCATGAGCTGCAGGATACCCAGCCGCACAACCCAGAGTCTATACCTGCCGCAGATCCAATGAGTGGTATGAGCGCCCCTGCGCCGCAGCCTGCCATGTCCACTCCTCAAGCACCAGAAGCCACTCAGGCTCCAACGGCGCCAGAGGCTATAGATACGTTGCCGCCAGAAGCACCAGTAGCCGGTATGCAGCCAGATCCAAACACTGCCATTGCAGCCGTCTGGCCCGAGGACACCCCCGAGACCGAAGCAGCTCAAGAAGGCTCTGGTTCCGAAGGTGCCGCCCCTGTCACTGGCACACCCGCCGACAAAGCCCTGTAGTCCGGAGCACGGACTTCATCGTCTTCTGTTTACTATTTTCCCGATGTTCGCCGTAAATGGATCACGGAAAACGTATGGCGACCGGAAAATGGTAGAAGGTAAACAGGTGGCAGTTGACAACAGAGGTCGTAAGGTGTAAAATATCTCCTTGAACATTAATTTTTAAAGAAGGGATGAAGCAGAAATGCTCGTTATTCGTATGCAGCGCGTTGGCCGCAAAGGTCACGCCCAATTCCGCGTTGTCGTCCAAGACAGCCGCCGGACCCCAACCAGTGGTAAGATTGTAGTTGCTC
>CAZJWS010000016.1:9607-10763 GCA_964549985.1 uncultured Candidatus Saccharibacteria bacterium
ACCAAACAAACATCACTCGATAAAGAAAAGGCCCAGTACTATCTGGACCACGGCGCTCAGCCAACTAGCCGTGTGGCACTTTTGCTCAAGGCTGAAGGCGTCAAGCTGCCTGAATGGGTAAAGATTGACACCAGCAAGGCGCGTGCCGTCCGCAACGCCGACAAGCGCCGCAGTACCCGCCCGGCGGAAGAGGTAGAAGAAGCTCCGGTAGCAGAAGAAGCTGCAACCGAAGTTGCTGAAACTGCTGAAGTCACAGCCGACCAGCCAGCAGAAGAGGCCACCGAAGCCTAAGAAAACACAAGCGTTCTCGTTGTACGGGAACGCTTTTTTCTTTATACTAAGCTTGCAAACAACTTATAGGAGAGTACCGTGAGCAGTATTGACCAGCAATTCGTAGAATACATCGTTAAGTCCTTAGTCAGTAAGCCAGACCAAGTTGTTATTGAGCGACGCATCGACGAAAAGGGCGTTTTGCTTGAGCTGACCGTAGACCCAGAAGATCTGGGCCGGGTGATTGGTAAGCGTGGCGCTACGGCACAGTCCTTGCGTACCTTGCTGCGTGCCCTGGGCACCAAGAATGACGCCCGCTATAACCTGAAGATTGTCGACAATGGTGTAGAGGGCAGCAGTCGTGGCAACAGCGACGCCGGTAGCGGTGATGGCTGGAGCAGCAGCCCGAGTTCGTCATCTGATGACGGTGCGGCCCCTGCTGCTGACGACACCGTTGTAAGTGATGATGTAGTAGTTGAAGATGCGCCTGCCGAGTCGGATGTGGTGAGTAAGACCCGCAAAGAACTCGACGATCTAGATGATCTAGACATCTAATTTTGGCCGCCACTCACGGCACATACTGACCAAAATTACTGCGACTCCGGTACTCACCGTATGTAAAATACGCTTCCGTTCCGGTGCTCGTATTTTGGCCAGGCTGCACTCGTGAGTGGCACCCAAAACCGGTGCTTACTTACTGGTTTGTCATTCCAGATTGCACTCCAGAAAGTAATCTACAGCTGTCTTTTGAGTTTAGTATTCCATACAACTGAGGAGATAGGCGGCATATGGCCTGAGCTGTTCGGGCTGTATTTTCTTGTATCCATATGGCTTCTTGCGCATATCGAACACGACCCCGGTATAATTTTCTTCAGGCTCGGTTTGA
>CAZJWS010000016.1:10773-11951 GCA_964549985.1 uncultured Candidatus Saccharibacteria bacterium
TGCACTCGTCCCTCCGGTGGTGACACGCCGCTGGAACGAAACGCCTTGTCCGGGCGTGACCACGACCATGGCGTGGCGCGAGCCTGCGGTGAGGCTTTCACGGATCATGACGCCCGCCTTCGCCCAGGTATTCGTGTTTTGTACCGAGGCGACACGGGCGGTGATCTCTCCGTCACCGCTGCGATTGAAGGTAGCACCGCCAACTACTAACAGCTTGCCACTCTCTGGGCCAATGCCCAGGGCATTGAGGTTTTGGTCTGCCAGCTCGGCAAGTTGGCGAGCAGGGTGGTTAGGGTCTGGCTCGTACGCGCTGTCTGGAGTTTGGTCACTGAAGTTGGAGTGTTCAATACTCATAAAGTATGTTATACTACAAAAACAATGAAAATTCAAATAATCTCGCTGTTCCCCGGTGTTTTAGAACCCTATTTGGCCGCTAGCATGCTCTGGAAGGCTCAGGATAAGGGTATTGTTGAATATAGCCTGATAGACCTGCGCCAGTTTGGGCTCGGCCCGCGCAAGACGGTGGACGATACGCCCTATGGTGGTGGTGACGGTATGCTACTCAAGCCGGAGCCGCTTGTAGCTGCAATTGAACACGCCAAGGCTATTGACCCTGAAGCGGTTGTGATGCTGCCAACACCTCGTGGCAAAGTATATAAGCAATCAGATGCTAAGCGCCTTGCTGCAAGTGGCAAAGGCTTGATCATTATCTGCCCGCGATACGAGGGGTATGACGAGCGTGTTACCAAATGGGTTGATGAACAGATTTGTATCGGTAACTACGTACTGACGGGGGGCGAATTGCCAGCCATGATTATCACAGATAGTGTGGTACGTCTGCTGCCGGGTGTACTGGGTGGTGCGGCATCGGCCGAGGTCGAATCTTTTCAGGATGACGATGTGAGTATCGAATACCCACAGTACACGCGCCCAGATGAGTTCCGCGGCATGAAGGTACCAGAAGTACTCAAGAACGGCCACCACGCCGAAATTGAAAAGTGGCGCAACTCCCAGTAGGGGCTTTAAAAACCCGTTTTAATCTGTTAAAATAGCATAGGTTTGTTTATTTTTAGCAGATAAGACACTTTTTAAAAAAGTATTCAGTTTATTTCTCTTGGCTTACTGGGAGTTCGCCAAGTGGTAAGGCACTGGGTTCTGGTCCCAGCAT
Organism: uncultured Candidatus Saccharibacteria bacterium; assembly: GCA_964549985.1. Taxonomy (GTDB): domain Bacteria; phylum Patescibacteriota; class Saccharimonadia; order Saccharimonadales; family JACDBH01; genus CAZJWS01. The sequence goes on from CAZJWS010000016.1 coordinate 11,942, forward strand.
TCGGGGGTTC
>CAZJWS010000017.1:0-3492 GCA_964549985.1 uncultured Candidatus Saccharibacteria bacterium
GCAAGTGTTTAACGTGCGCGATTTTGTGGCGCTAGAATGGCCCAATATAGATGCTCGCGACTATCCAGACCAGGTGGTTACCGTAGGTGAAGTCGAAGAAGGATTATTCGCCAAACGGCTCGTGACCGACTACGAAAGTTATCTGAGCCTTTATGACAGATTACAGTCGGGTGTTATATCTGACTCCAAATTTGATGCATTATTTGTACTAGGTGCAGGCACTATCGACGAAGGTACCTGGGTGTTCCAAAGAGGAAATTTGCGATCCCAGACTCTCTGGACGCAGTTTAATCAAGGCCGCTTTGCAGGAGCCGAAGGTTTAGAAAAGCTTCAAAAAGTTAGCTTAGTCGCCGGTAAAATAGCTGCACGGGCGCAAGAAATGCTGGAATCTGGGCTTTTTGAAACTTCGACCTACTTTGACAGAGATACCAGGCCAGAGCTTTAGCTTTACAAAAAAACTCGTAGAATGTCTTACAGTCTAATTTGTAGTTTTGCTTAATAATCACGGGACTTTAAATAAATACGTATTATAATACGTATTTATTTTTTGTTATGCTATCGTCATGACAAGACGCAAAGACGAAGAAACGAATGTACGCAAACTAACTAGGGTCGGTCAAACTTCGCTGGCGGTGACGATTCCGATTGAAATCGTGCGGAAATTAAAACTACGCGAGCGGCAAAAAGTCGTCGTGACCGAGCAAAAAGGCAGAATTATCATCGAAGACTGGAAGTAAACAGCAGAAGTCCGCGGTGGCGGAATCTGCATTTGTCAATCTTACCCGAGGTGGTACTATGAATAATAATGAGCACAGAAGATAAACCGGTAGAACAGGCGCAGCAACCAGTTGATATAAAAAGCTTCCGGTTAGCACCCCAAAAATCACATGGTGCAACCGGCCGGTTCAAGTTGGGCAGCCGGTTTCAGTTTGTTACACTGATTATCTTTATTCTTTTGGCGGCACTGACAATTGTAGTGGGCAGCTGGGTACTGCTCACTGGGATGCACTCGCAGTAAATAGTAAGGTATTTTACTGAGTATATTGACAGTAAGTCATATGCTGGGAGCATGAGTTTAGCGGAGTTACCAGCCAAATCAGAACTGTTGTATGAGGGACCGGCCTTTCGAGCGCTGCGTCAAATTTCACACTGTATCGGTGTGGCTTGTATGAACGCCCGTGTCCGGGCAAGCGAGATTCAGGCCGATGCAAACGAGGCGTTTTTGACCGATACCGAGATAGAGGACCGGGCTATACGCGAAATAGGAGCGATGTGTTACGGCTGTGCCGAGCGTGGTTTCGGTATGGACGAGCAGGAGGATGGCTCGCTGGTACCTGTTGTAGTACAAATGGACTTAGCCGAGGAGCTCTAGGTGTTGTAATTGTCTACAAAGCCTGATTAAATGATGCTAATGGTTAAAACAAAAACTAAGCCAAAGATAAATCGTACAAAGGTGGCTGCGGCTACCCGGCCGACTGCAAAAGCCGCCCCTACGGCTGCCGAGACAGATGGGGTGTATATTCTAAAATTGGTGCTCTATCTGATCATGGGTTCGGTCTGGATACGTATTACCAAAGGCAACTTGACGTTTCCAATACCAATTGGCCTGGCGGTAGGTGTTTTATTCGCCCGGATGGAGCGGTTTCAGATTGACCGCAAGATTGAGTATGCGGTGCTACTGATCAGTATGTTTATTGGTTTCTGGCTGCCGCTCGGTATTGAATTTGTTCTCTGACACCTCTTGTTTCAGATTATAGGCAGAGTTATAGGCCACATGGCTATAGATACTCGTATTGTTGATCAATTTAAAAGCCTCATAGAAAAACAATGACTGGTAAGTAAAATCAGTTGACCCGAGTAAAAAGTAGCCTACGGCGATTATTGGTATTAATCCAAAGAGAAAAAACCCAATTCCTAGGTAAGCCAACCCGACAATAACAGTTATAGCGGCTGCTATCTCTCCTAGGAACCACACAAAGTTGAAGAGTTTATAGAAGCGAGTGATGCGCCACAATCCCGACAGATTAGCGACCGTACAAAATGAGGCAACCCCCAATATCCAGTAGATCGGTGTGAGCGTTTGCGGGAGCCAAGTAGGGTCTCTATTCAGTAGTATCAAGCCACTCACAATGACAAAAATAAGAGAGATAATCAACCGCAGAGCTATGGTTGATCGGATAGTAAGGTTAAATGTTCTTTTTCGTGAAACAACGCTAGCAGTATGCGAAAGAGAGGTTAGGTCTGATAGCCAGCTCATACGAAAAGCGTAACAGGATAATCATCTGGAATAAAGCGTAATTTATATGCCAAGATTTATGTCTCATAAGCCACTCATGTTTATCACCCGATAATGCGTTATATTTGATGTATGTCACAATCCGAAAGTCTTTTTGATCCTACCCCTTACACCAATACACTAGAACCGGTTACTTATGGCGATCCGGCGGAAGAAATTCTTACTCGGCTTGGCTACACGGCTGGAGAATTCTTAGATGGTATTCGATACATAGAAGGATTCCTCCGTAAAGATGTAGAGGTTGTGCGCTACAGAGAGACGGAGTACGAGTCAGAACACTGTACACCCGGGTATGCAGAGCCGCTGAGGGATTATCGTTATTGGGCTCCAGAGCAACTCGATGCAGAGGCACGGTCATTCAGGGGTTATTTGGCCGGCTTCCCGGTCTTGCTTGATGCAGTAGGAGCCCAGGAGCCGAGCCTGCACTATTGGGAGTGTAACTCGGATATTGATGCCGGCAACTATGCTATACCACTTCGTATGCTGGATTCGTTCTATGTGCACTCTGCGCTGTATACCCGCTTGCAAAAAGAGATTGATGAGATTGGCGAGTACGCCGAACCCCAGTATCAAGTACCGCTGTTGTATGAGAAAAGCAGCGGTAAAGCGGTGGTGTATAGGGATGCCAGTGTCGAGGATATAGACAAGGCACTCGCGGTACTGGCGGAAAAGTCGCCGCCCGCTCTTGTCTTCGCCCGGCGTGCGTTTGGCTTTGGAACTCACGGCCGCATCATGGACGACGAGCAGCTGCAAGCATTTATGAAGTCATAGTAATATTTACACCGTATTGACAGGGGTTAGCGTTTTGTGCTAATCTGTACTGGTATATCAACAAATTGTGTACGGTAAAGCTTGGTAAATGAGTCGGTCTACAGAGGTAGATACCACTCGCTACCAAGTATTTTTACGCAGTGCGCTTTAACGAAATAAGGAAACTATGAAAGCACTTATTACTAGGAAGGTTGGCATGACAAGCCTCGTCGCAGACGATGGTGTTGTGACTGCTGTTACCTTGCTTTCCGCTAGTCCCTGTGTCATTACACAGGTGAAGACCACTGAGACCGACGGGTATCAAGCGGTACAGATTGGCACTGAGCTTGCCAAGGCTCCAGCAAAGCCACAGGCTGGACATTATAAAAAAGCTAATGTAGCACCTGCTAAGATTGTGCGCGAGATTCGCATTGATGGACTTGGCG
>CAZJWS010000017.1:3502-11846 GCA_964549985.1 uncultured Candidatus Saccharibacteria bacterium
TGGCGAAGAGTTGAGCGTCGGCACCGAACTGAAGGCCGACGTTTTTAGTGTTGGTGATGAAGTACAGGTAACCGGTACCTCAAAGGGTAAGGGTTTTGCTGGTACTATCAAGCGCCATAACTTTGCCCGTGGCCGTAAGACTCACGGTGGCCGTAATTACCGCCGTCCGGGTTCTATCGGTTCTATGTACCCGCAGCGTATTTTCAAGGGTAAGCGCATGGCTGGTCAAATGGGTGTCGATCAAGTAACCGTAAAGGGACTCAAGATTGCTCACGTTGACGCAGAAAACAACCTCATTGCCGTTACTGGTGCCGTTCCTGGCCCGCGTAAGGGCATTGTTATTTTGAAAGGGGTTAAAAAATAATGAAATATTCCTATTTTGCAGCTAGGGGAGAGCAGCCGGAGCATTCGGCTTTGCCGATGCCCCGCGCGTTGAGAGGGGATGTTCCCCTCTCAAAAGCAAGCGAAAGCGAGGCGAAGTAATGAGCGTGCCTACCTATACTAAGAGTGGCAACAAGGCGACTACCGCTGCCAAGCTTCCCAAAGAAGTCTTTGCAGTCGAAAGCGTCAGTCACGAACTGCTGAAGCAGGCTTACAACGCATATCTGGCTAACGGCCGCACTAACAATGCTCGTGCCCTCAAGCGCGGTGAAGTTCGCGGTGGTGGTAAGAAGCCATGGAAGCAGAAGGGTACTGGCCGGGCTCGTTTTGGTAGCATCCGCGTGCCAATCTGGCGTGGTGGTGGTATCACCTTTGGTCCAACTGGCGACGAGAATTACTCGCACAAGTTGCCAACCGCAACCAAGCGTGCAGCCGTGCGTCAGGCATTAACGGTTAAGGCTAAGAACATTGTTGTTATCGAAGACTTTGATGCTAAGAACGGCAAAGTTAAGGACACTGTAAACCTGCTGAACAAGGTTAATGCAACCCGCAATGTGCTACTCGTACTTGCCGAGAAAAACGACATGACAGACCGCGCTACCCGCAATGTAGCAAACCTCAAGGTTGCGCAGGCTCGTTACCTGAACGTATTCGATTTGTTGAACGCTGACACGATTATCCTTACCAATAAGGCTATCGATATTGTCAACGACTGGCTCGGTGCTAAGAAGGAGGCTAAATAATGAAAGACATTATCCTCATTCCGCGCGTGAGTGAAAAGGCCTATGGCATGAGCCAGGCCGCAGGTGTAAAGACTTACATCTTTGAAGTGCCGGTAGCTGCTAACAAGCACACCATTGCCCGCGCTATTAGCGTGCAGTACGACGTAACGGTTACTGATGTGCGTACAACTACTCTTAAGGGCAAAACTAAGCAGACTTACCGCAAGGGTTCACGACCGCAAACCGGTCAGCGCTCTGACATCAAGAAAGCTTATGTAACCCTTAAGGATGGTGACACTCTGCCACTCTTCGTCGAAGAAGCTGCAGAAGAGGCCAAAGTAGCTAAGGCTGAAGAAAAAGCCGCCAAGAAGGCAGCAAAGGAGGCTAAATAATGGCCATTAAAGCTTACAAACCAACTACTCCCGGCCGACGCGGCATGACCAGCCAGGACTTTGATGGAATCACTACCAAGAAGCCACTCAAGAGTCTGACCGTCTTCCGCAAGCAAAACTCTGGCCGAAATAATAAGGGTCGTATCACGACTCGCCACCGCGGTGGTGGTGCACGCCGTTTCTACCGTATTGTTAACTTCGCACTGCCCGCAGGCACCGAAGCCGTAATCGAGCACATCGAATACGATCCAAACCGCAGCGCACGTATTGCTCGTATTAAGGATCAGAATGGTGAATACCACTACATCCTTGCTACAACCGTCATGGCTCCTGGCCGTGTCATTAAGAGCGGCGAAGACGCACCTGTCGAAGCTGGCAACCGTTTGCCAATTGCAAACATTCCAGTTGGTAGCACGATTGCTGCTATCGAACTGCAGCCAGGCCGCGGTGCACAGATTGTCCGTTCTGCTGGTTCTTCAGCTCAGCTTATGGCCAAAGAGGGCGAATATGCCCAGGTCAAGCTGCCAAGCGGTGAAATCCGCAAAGTTTTGGTAACCTGCATGGCTACCATCGGTGTTATCGGCAACGTCCAGCACCAGAACATCAAGATTGGTAAAGCCGGCCGCACCCGCCGTAAGGGCATCCGCCCAACTGTGCGTGGTGTTGTGATGAACGCTGTAGACCACCCGCACGGTGGTGGTGACGGTGGACGTCACGGTGTCGGTGGTGGTAAGAACCACGGTGCTGCTCCACGTACCCCATGGGGCGTGAAGACACTGGGTTACAAGACCCGTCGTCGTAAATCAACTAATAAGATGATTGTTAAGAGCCGTCATCAGGCGAAGAGGAAATAACTATGGGAACACCTAGTATTCTTATGGACGAAAGTGGAACATGGTACCCAGAAGTTGCCCGCGGGCGCGTTGAGGGTCATCAGATTGCTGCAGGTCAGGGAGCAGATGCGCTACTTGATACTGTAAACCACCTTTCAGAACACTTGCCAGATACAGATGACGCTACTGCTTATGTAGTAGGAATGGCTGCCGCGCATACTGAAATAGTTAGAGAAAGGATTATGTTGTAATGAGTCGCTCATTAAAAAAAGGTCCATTCATCGATCCAAAGCTCGCTAAGAAAGTAGCGGCTCTTGGTTCAGACGACCGGACTATCATCAAGACCTGGGCACGTAGCTCTACGATTTCTCCAGAATTCGTGGGTCGCACAATCGCCGTCCACAATGGCCGCGTCCATGTACCAGTCTTCGTGACTGAAAACATGGTTGGCCACAAGCTCGGCGAGTTTAGCCCAACCCGTAAGTTCCGCTCTCACGGCGGTAAGTTAGCGAAGGGGAAATAAACAATGGCAGTTAAAGCTATCGCCAAAGGCGTCCGCATCAGCCCACGTAAAGTGAGCGTTGTTGCCAGTCTGGTACGTGGCCGCACGGTTGCCGATGCCCTAGTTATCCTAGAGCACGCACCACGCCGCGCTGCTATTCCTGTTGCAAAGGTCATCAAGAGCGCCCGTGCTAACGCCGATCATAACCACAACTTCCGCCCTGACACCCTTACTATCGTTGAAATCAGCGTAACTCCTGGTGTTCGCTACAAGCGTTTCCGCCCGGTAAGCCGCGGTATGGCTCACCCATACCAAAAGCGTACCAGCCATATCCAGGTAGTAGTAGATGGTGAACAGCGTGCTGCAAAGCGAAGTCCGGTAGCGACTGACAAGTCTGCTACTGGAAAGCCAGCAGCAGCCAAGGCTGAAGTGAAAGAGGAGAAGAAATAATGCACGAATTTGGAATACCCGTAGCACCAACTACGGAAGAAATCATGATGGACGTGCAACTTTCTGCATTTGTTGTTGACGCCTACTTCCAAGAATTTGAAAGCGAGGAGAAATAATATGGGACAGAAAGTAAACCCAATTAGCATGCGTCTCCAGGTCAACAAAGACTGGCGCAGCAAGTGGTTCGCATCCAAGAAAGAATATGCCGACTACTTGACCCAGGACCTGGCCGTGCGCCGCATGGTTGCCAAAAAGCTTGGTAGCCGCGCCGCCGTTAACAAGATTGACATCGAGCGTTCACCAAACCTCGTAACCGTCACTATCGTCACCGCCAAGGCTGGTGTCGTGATTGGTCGCGGTGGTTCAGGTGCACAAGAGCTGAAGGCAGCTATCGAGAAGATCTACAAAGTTCCTGTCCGCGTAAACATCGAAGAAATCAAGAAAGCCGAACTCTACGCTAAGCTGGTTGCCGAAAACATCGCCCACCAGCTTGAGCGCCGTATCGCCTTCCGCCGTGCTGTTAAATCAGCAAGTGCCGCAACTATGCGCGCTGGCGCCAAGGGTATTCGTATCGAGATTGCCGGACGACTGAACGGTGCAGAAATGTCTCGCCGTGAAAAGTCTGTAGAGGGTTCAGTTCCACTACACACTTTGCGCGCTGACATAGACTATGCTCAGGTAGATGCCCAGACTCAAGCTGGTATCATCGGCATCAAGGTCTGGATTTACAAAGGTGAGGTAAACTAATATGTTGATTCCAAATAGAACTAAGTACCGCAAGGTACGCAAGGGCAAGATCCGTGGCGCCGCTACCCGTGGCAACACCATCGCCTTTGGCACCTACGCCCTGCAGTCACTCGATAATGAGCGTATTACATCCCGCCAAATCGAAGCCGCTCGTCAGGCAATGACCCGCTATATCAAGCGCGGTGGCCAGATCTGGATCCGCATCTTCCCGCACACTCCCGTGACCAAGAAGCCTCAGGACGTCAAAATGGGTAGCGGTAAAGGTTCACCAGAATACTTTGCTGCCAAAGTCCACATGGGCACCATTATGTTCGAAATGGAAGGCGTATCAGAAGAGGTCGCCCGCGAGGCTATGCGCCTGGCCGGCCACAAACTACCTGTCCGGACTAAGTTCCTGGTCAAGGAGGTCAAGTAATCATGAAAATCATTGATATTCGTAAACAATCAACTGCCGAGCTGACAAGCAACGCTACCAGCCTTCGCGAGGAAATCGCTGAGCTAAAGCGCCGCTTGCACATGGGCGAAGTCCAGAACGTACGTATTCTCCGCGAAAAGCGCAAGGATCTGGCACGTATCCTGACTGTCCTGAGCGAGCAGCTTGCAAAGGAGGCACAGTAATGACTGCGTCATCACCATTAACCATTAACCATTTGCCATTATCCATAAATGTGCAATTAGCAATTAGCAATGAAAACAGCTCAGCTCAGCTGCTGCCATCATTGGAAATTGAAAATTGTAAATTGCTAATTGCAGCCGACCGAAGGGAGGATGTGTAATATGGCCCGTACTATTACCGGTGTCGTGAGCTCTGACAAGGCTGATAAGACTATTATCATCACCGTCCAGACCCGCAAGACCCACCCAATCTATAAGAAGCAGTACACCGTAACCACCAAATTCATGGCTCATGATGAAAAGAATGAAGCAAAAGAAGGTGACAAAGTTGTTATTGTTGAAACCCGTCCGCTCAGCGCCCGCAAGCGCTTTGCCCTACAGTCAGTTGTAGAGAAGGCCCGCATCATGCATGTTGAGCCAGAAGCTACCACCAAGAAGGCTGCCAAGGCAGAAGCCGAGGAGGAGAGCAAGTAATGATCCAGCAAGAATCACGTCTGGTTGTTGCCGACAACTCTGGTGCCAAGGAAATCCTTTGTATCCGTGTGCTCGGTGGCACTCGCCGCCGTTACGCGGGCGTAGGTGACATTATTGTCGCTACCGTCAAGCAGGCTGCACCAAACGGCACCGTTAAGAAAAAGACCGTTGTCAAAGCAGTCGTTGTTCGCACCAAGAACAACATTCGCCGCCCAGATGGCAGCACAATCTGTTTTGATGACAATGCCGCCGTTATCATCGGCGACGATAAGAACCCTAAAGGCACCCGTATTTTCGGACCAGTGCCACGCGAACTGCGTGACATGGGCTACCAGAAAATCATCAGCCTTGCGCCGGAGGTACTGTAATGATTAGGCAAACCCCAAAGACTGTCTCAAAGATTAAGCTCAAGAAGGGCGACACCGTTGTTGTCCGTACCGGCAAGTACAAGGGCCAGACCGGCAAAGTTGTGTCTACCCACCCAACCCTGAACGCCGTAACGGTAGAGGGCATCAACATTGTTAAGAAGCATGTTAAGCCAAACCGCACACACCCACAGGGTGATATTGTGGAGCTGACCAAGCCAATCGCCGTTTCTAAGGTTGCTATCTACGATGCAACTGCCAAGAAAGGCGACAAGATTGCCAGCAAAGTTGACGCTAAGGGTGCAAAAACCCGTGTATTTAAGAAATCAGGAAAGGAGATCAAGTAATGGCTGAAGCTAAAACCAAAGCACCAGCAAAAGCTGCAAAGCCAGTTGCTGCTCAGGCACGCTTGAAAGCTCTGTACCTGAACGAATATGTTCCAGCTCTTATGAAAGAGTTAGACATCAAGAACGTAAACGATGCTCCGCGCTTAGAGAAGATCACTATCAATGTCGGTCTTGGTCGTGCCAAGGACGACAAGAAGCTTCTTGAAGTTGCCGCCAACACATTGAGTAAAATTACTGGTCAGAAGCCAGTTGAAACCGTCGCCAAGCTATCTATCGCAAGCTTTAAGCTCCGCGAAGGTAACAAGATTGGCCTCAAGGTGACATTGCGCGGTGAGCGTATGTACGAATTCCTGGACCGTCTGGTAAACATCGTATTGCCACGTCTTCGTGACTTTCACGGTGTCAAGGCAACCGCCTTCGACCGCCAGGGCAACTACTCTATCGGCTTGACCGAGCAGTCAGTATTCCCTGAGCTTACCTTCGAAGAAACTACCACCCCACACGGACTCCAAATGGTATTCACAGTTAAGGCAAAGGACCCAAGTCACAGCCGTGCGCTTCTGACCAAGTTCGGCATGCCATTCGAAAAGGAAGGAAAGTAATATGGCACGAAAATCCAACAAAGCTCGTGACCTCAAGCGTCAGAAAATGCACGCAAAGTACGCGGCAAAGCGCGCTGAACTCAAAGAGCTCGGTGACTACGAAGGTTTGGCCAAGTTGCCTCGCAACTCTAGCCCAACCCGTCTGAAGAACCGCTGTTCAGAGACCGGCCGCCCACGTAGCTACATGCGTCAGTTCGGCCTGAGCCGTTTGTCATTCCGTGAACACGCCGTCAAGGGAGAGATTCCCGGTGTAACGAAAGCGAGCTGGTAATACTATGAGCAAGACATCAACCGACCCAATCGCAGATATGCTAACCCGTATCCGCAACGCAATTGCCGTACGCAAGAGCGAAGTAACACTGCCACACAGCAGCATCAAAGAAGCCGTTGCCAAGATCCTTAAGGACAGCAACTTCGTCGATGGTGTATCTGTAGAGGGCGACAAGCCAGGTTTCAAGAGCCTGCGCATTACCATCAACGGCGAGGACAGCAATGCTCGTATTACCGAGATTGCCCGTCTCAGCACCCCAGGCCGCCGCATGTACAGCAGCGCCCAGGAAATCCCTGTGGTAAAGCGCGGCCGCGGTATCGTTATCATCAGCACCAGCAAGGGTGTGATGAGTGGCGACGACGCCAAGAAGCAGCAGCTCGGCGGTGAATTAATCTGTAAAGTTTACTAATATGAGCGGCCCCGAATCATCAGTTAACGAACTAGATACACGAGCAATCGTGCTTCCAGTAGGCGTTCTTGATGAACGGGGGGATCTAACGATCCGTGCAGCACGTGACTCAGAAGAACTTGTAGTCAATTGGCAGGGCGACCCTAATAAGACGCTCGTGCATCTTCCATCACGAACTCGTCCAGCAATGGGTAGAGTCGTGGTATCAGTCGAAGGTCACATTGCCATGGGTACCGTTTACAATGACCACGATGCATCCGTCCATTTTGTAAGAGAAGAAATTAAAGGAGAATAAGATGAGTCGTATAGGAAAACTACCTATCCAAATCCCATCCGGTGTGACAATCACTGTCGACCCTGAGCTTATTACCGTTGCCGGTGGCAAAGGTACTTTGACACAGGCGCAGCTCGAAGGTATCACTGTTGGTGTTGAAGACGGTGTATGCACCGTTACCCGTATCAACGACGAGCCTAAGATTCGTGCCAAGCACGGTCTGATGCGCTCGCTTATCAATAACATGGTTGTTGGTGTTTCAACCGGCTTTAGCAAGCAACTCGAAGTCAACGGTGTTGGTTTCCGTGTTGCTTTAGCTGGCAATGCACTAAAGATGAGCCTTGGCTTTAGCCACGAAGTCGTCTTTACGCTACCACAAGGTGTTACTGCAACGGTTGAACAGAACGTTATTACCGTAAGTGGCTTTGACAAACAGCAAGTTGGTCAGGTCGCTGCAGACATCCGTAAGCTTAAGAAACCAGAACCTTACAAGGGCAAGGGCATCAAGTATGTTGGTGAACGTATCCTGCGTAAGAGTGGTAAGTCAGGTAAGGATAAATAATCATGAGCAACGCACTTAAACTCAAACTAAATCGTCTGAAGCTTCGCAAGAACCGTGTTCGCTCAACCGTGAGTGGCACAAGCGAGCGTCCACGCCTGACCGTCACCGTTAGTAACCTGCACGTCAGTGCTCAGATTATTGATGACACTGCACACAACACATTGGTAAGCGCTACCTCCGTAGGCAGCAAAACCGCTGGCGACACTATGACTGCTAAGGCTGAGTGGGTTGGCAATGAGATTGCCAAAAAAGCTAAGGCTAAGAAGATTACCAAAGTAGTGTTTGACCGCAATGGCCGCCAATATCATGGCCGTATTAAGGCATTGGCAGAAGCTGCCCGTGCAGGAGGATTGGAGTTCTAATGACACCTACATCACAACCACAATCCAGAGACAACC
>CAZJWS010000018.1:0-3647 GCA_964549985.1 uncultured Candidatus Saccharibacteria bacterium
CTGCCCGCCAGATAGATTACTACCGTCCTTAAACGACGAATCCAGCCGTTGCGCAAACTTGTGCGGCAATTTATTTACAAACCCAGTTGCATCAACCATATCAGTAGCTTCGCGCAAGTTGGTGTCCGTCAGATCTTGCGTCGCACCTATTGTCAGATTATCCTCGATGGTTAAATGCGAGAACATCATGAAACTCTGGCTCAAAATACTCAGCGCCTGGTAGTAACTGGTCTGCTCGATATCTTTGATATCATGCCCGTTCACCAGAATCTGACCCTTGGTCGGCAAGTACTGCCGAAGCAGCAACTTAATCAGTGTTGATTTGCCTGCACCGTTTTCGCCCACTAATGCTAGCTTACTACCCGGATAAATCAGGAAAGAGACCTTATTCAGCGCCAGCTCTTTGCTACCAGGGTAAGAGAAGTCCACATTTTTAAATTCGATTGTCAAAGGCGCGCTCACCTCTACAGTGCCGTTCTTTATAACTGGCTCGGTGCCCATAAACTCATCAAAATTCCTCAGATCAAGTGAAAGTTCGTGCAAACGGTCCAGCGAGCTGGCAAAACTCAGTGCCGAAGCGCTCGCCTGCTCCATAATCCCGCGCAGGAATATAAACCGATCCAGCGCAAGCTGTCCAGCCAGCAGCATACGAAAGAAGACAACGTTAGCTACAAACTCAACAAGTGGCCGCAAAATGTCCGAAAGTGCCGTGTACAACGAACCGCGCTTCTCGGCATCGTAATTTATATGCTGGCCCTTTTCCATGTTCTTCTTCCAGATTCGCACTAAGCGTGATAAACCGTTTAGCAAACGCACCTCCGGCATCGAGTCGGGGTCGATTAACAGCCAGCGGGTCCGGTAGGCTACTCTTTCTATCGGCTCAGACTTTTTACGTGCCGACTCCCAGATATTATTCTGTTTGACCCGCAAAACAACAGATGGAATCGTCGCTATAATTATTAGCGCCCCCACCAGTGGTGCTACCACGACAATAGCAACAATAGCCGCAATAAACCGCGCCAACGAAGTCAGACCCCAGGTTAGCTCCCGCATAACCTGTTGCAGACTTATGAGCGCGTCTTGTGCCCTGTCCACTTTGGTCCTAAAGTCCTGATCTTCGAGCTGTTCCTGGCTTAGCTCATACATTTTGTGAAAGAACCGCTCGTTCATAACTAGTTCAAGCTTTTGCTCCGCCCGCCGGATGATAAGCACGTCGAAGTGATTCATAATCCTGAAAACCACTTCGATGACCAAAATCGCTGCCAACCAAAAGTACACAGCACTGGCATCACCACCACTCAGCGCTACTTCTGATACGCTGGCCAGAAGTTTTGCCGATGCAAACATGGTAACAATTGACACAAGACCGTCATAAAAGCTGTACCCAATCCGCCACACAAAAGCCGCCCGTGCCGTCTGGTACTGTGTCTTAACTACCCACCACAAAGATTTCAATGATTTTTTATTCATACTTTACTTACCTGCATTATAGCTTTATTTCCCACCAAATCATCAAACCACCTCGTGTAATCCTGCTTTTGGGACCTGGGACAGTCGTCCCATTTATCACGCATTACGGCATAACCGGCTAGCCGTTTAGTTGCGTACAGCCGTTGTTCTGGCGTCAGCGACATTGCCCAATACCAAGCCCGCTGGTGGGGACAGTCATAATCGTAGCGGCACTCGTACTGCCGATACTTTTCGGCCATTGCCTCACCAAAGTACTCAGCCATCATATCGTACAAAAATATATAGATGAACCGGTGTTCCAGCTCACTTTTTAACTCATCCTGGCCTGTGTCGCTCTCAGTCACAAGTCCTAAACTATATACATCCAGCATATTGCCGCCCAGCAGCCGGTGTGCTAGCTCATGGATCATCGTCATCAGTTTGTAGTCCTCGTTCCGGTTGTCACCAGCTAACTGCATTGCTTCATGATAATGCCCAGAATGGCTCTGGCGCTCGGGCCGCACACGGGCCGTAATAACCCGCTGCTGGAAATCCAGGCCCGTATACCCGCGGAAAGCGCGCAGGATTTGGCGGGCATGCTGCCGCCAGAGGCGCTTGTACTGGTTGGTTTCAAGTAGATTATTCAGGTCATTGCCGCCCGCCTTGATAACAAATCTCATGGTTATTTCCTACTCCCGGACAACCAATTAATTCTTGTTAGCCACCGTCGCTCCGCTGCAGAGCCTTGCATGGTAAATGATTCGCGCCCATGCACTGTTCGTTTATTTGGCAACACAAGTACTTCACCCGGACTAAGCACGTAGTCAACAGCCACCTCGCCAACAGCCCGACGCAAGCGGTCAAGCGCCTTATCTGCAGGCTCGGTTAGTGACTCCATAGCTACGCCGAGCCGAATCTGGCCATTTGCCAGCAGCACAGCGCTTTGTTTATTACCATCCCGCTCAGCCTCGGTACCCTTGTGATATGTATGCTTGAACACATACTGCTCCTTGCTTAGCTCAGCAATGTCTTCATCCGCCAGACGCTCTACAATCGAGTTGACATCAGCAACCCGCGTGGCGGCCCCTTCCAAATTCCGCACACAAGCCAGCGTCACATAGTCTGGCACTCTGCCCTCCGGTAAATACGATTGATCATTGTGGAATGTAAACACTGCCTCCGAGCCATAGCTTGAATCAGCCTCGAGCCGGTTTTTATTTGTCGGGTAAATATCCTGCACCACTGCACCACCACGTACGTCAGGATCGCTAATCGGCGTGCCAAGTACACTTGCAAGTGCCAAGTGCATCGTGTCAAACCGGTTCAGGACACGAGGCGATTTGTCCACTGGAGTGGGTTGCAATAGGTCAGGCGCAAGCGACTGCAGCTCTGATTCTTCCAGCTGCACGATAAACGGCCGCTCAGCAGCCCCTGCCATGCCCACATCTATAGGACATCTCTCTAGTACCAAGCTATGCGTTCCTTAGCTTCGTCCTCGTAGTCGAACCCGCCATCATACTCATCCTCGTATAGATCTTCATGAGGAAGTTCTATGGACGAAAAACGCTTATTGAGTATGTCCACCGGATAGTGCGGAGTACTGTTCACCCCATCCAAAGCCTCATAGACTTGCGATAGCCACGCCAATTTTCTGAACACATCTTCCCGCCCATACTTGTCATGCCCATATGCACCCTCACAGCCTTCTTCAACGGCTGATGCCGGGTTCATCAACCGCGCATCTATAACCTTCTGCATCTCAGGTAGATGCTTGCGCGGCACTTCTAGGATGTCCGAAGATTCAAAAATACGCTGATTGAAGTCGGGTGCTACCAGCTTATAGACAGCGATCGTTGCCAGCCGGCTCCTGAGCCTATACTCCTCTGCAGAGATCTTATCACCATGAAAGCCACGGTCATTCAGCCCATCAAAATCGCGCAAAAAATCAGCCAGTACACCGGCCTCTTGCTGCGTTATATTTAGCGATGTATCAGTTAACTCCATATAAATATCTCCTTCTTAAGATGCATATGTTCTTCAAGCGCAGCCGCAAGCTTCAAATCTTTAAAGCCTATGGTTGTGTTGAGAGAGTAGTGTGGTGATCTTGCGGGCGGGGAGATTGTGAGCGGCGCTCAAAATCTAGGAATGAATTCCAGGAACCCCCACCCTTGCAAACGGACGTAGATGGCTACTTGCAG
>CAZJWS010000018.1:3657-11582 GCA_964549985.1 uncultured Candidatus Saccharibacteria bacterium
CCCAGGGCACTTGCCTGACTTGATGCAGACCTTGCACTGGGTGAAGTGCTGCCTCAGGACCAGGCCGTTGCAGCGCGGGCATCGCCCGGGCCTTCCCTTTCGTCCTCCGCATCGCAAATGAATCACCTCCTTCGGTGGCTAGATGGATTGACAGAAGAATCAGTCGCTGACGATATAGATCCTCTGATGCAGATGCGGCCAGCGGTTGTAGTTGAAGAAGCCAAAGGCATGATCCTCTTCCGAGGTCATATTCCACTCAGCCTCCAAGGCGACAACCGCAACCACGTCCTCCGGCGCAAACTCAATCCTTTCCAGGAATCGTTCCATGCCGTCAGAATCGTCAATGGTTTCTGCACAGTCGGAGTACAAGTACTCATCTTGTGCGGGGAAATCATCAACGTCCGTATCGTAGCCGCAGAGGTCATCATCATCCAGACGGACAATCCGCACCCGATAGCCCTCTCGGTGCATATCAAGTCGCGCACGTCCGTACTGAGCTGCCTTCACGCTGCCAAGGACAACGATAACACCAGGGGTGTTCGTGCTCATTGGTAGGTCTCCTTCTTGCTAACAAACTCGTCCATCGAGTTGCGCAAGCAGTCGGCAAGCGTGGTTACCAACTATTCGCGCAACTCGAACTACTCTCTCAAAGTTCTTCAGGAGCCGGGGCTCAACTGAACCGCAACATTGTACACTTTTTTGCTATTTTTGTCAATAATTGTACGGCATAGTTACTTTTCTAATCTGTTTTTGAGTAATAAATTTTGTCGGAAATGGATTGACATTTATTGAATAATTTGCTAGAGTAGAACCTATGAATCCCGTTAGACTCCAAAGAACTACTAAGGCATCGCAGACTTCTAGCGGGGTGAGCGATTCAATCGCCAATCAGCGACAGACAGTTAAGTGGAGTCTAACGGGATGAACGAACAGCTTTTAACTGATATCGGCCTCAACCCCACCCAAGCCAAAGCCTACCTGGCCCTGGTGCGCTACGGGTCCCTATCCCCGCCAGAACTGGCCAAAAAGACGGGTGAAACCCGCACCAATGCCTACACCGTTTTGGACCGGCTCGTAGAACTCGGCCTGGCCAAGAGATCCGAGGTCAAAAAGAAGTTTGTCTACCGCGTCGAAAACCCAGTGGCGCTCGAGAAGCTGGTCAAACAAGACCGCGATGCCGCCCTGGCCCGCGAAAAGCTGGTCAAAGATTCCATGCCCGCCCTGCTCAACTTTTTCTACACCTACTCCGAGCAGCCGGGCGTCAAGTTCTACCAAGGCGTTCAGGGTATCAAAGACATCTACCAGGATATGCTGCGCACCGGACAGGAGATCTACCTGGTCCGCTCCCTGCATGACCAGGACACCATGACCACCGACTTTTTTGCTGAATACCGCCGGAAGCGGGCCAAGCTCGGCTTGCAAACCTATATGCTCAGCCCCAGCGGCCACCCCAACACCATACGCAATATTGATGCTGATGCCCTCAAGATCTTCCAGGTTGATTTGCCCAAAGACAGCTATACCGCCCCGGTCGAGATGGATATTTACGGTAACAAAGTCGCCATGATCTCCTTTGGCGAAGAAGCTATGGGTACTATCATTGAGAGTCCGCAGATCGCTAGAGCCATGAAGCAGATCTTCACCCTGGCCCGCCTCGGCGCCGAGTCCAGTAAGCCAGATTGAAGATTTATCCCTATTGTATCTGTTATAATAAGTACAAATGGCGAGTAGAACTGAACCAACTGTATTGTTTCTAGTGGGTATGCCCGGTGCCGGTAAGAGCACCTGCGTTGAGCACCTCGAAGCAAAGGGTATTCCATCAGTTTACTTCGGCGGCGTGGTGGTAGACGAAGCCAAGCGGCGCAATAACGGCGAGACCACCCCCGAACTCGAAAAGAGTGTGCGTGAAGAATTCCGGGCTCGTGACGGTATGGCCGCCATTGCCCTGCGCATCATCCCCAAAATTGACGAACTGCTCAAAAAACATGACCGTGTGGTAGCCGATGGCCTGTACAGCTGGACCGAATACAAAGTGATTAAGGAGCATTACGGCGAGACCGCGCTGATCGTTGCTATCACCGCGCCGCGAGCGCTCCGCCACGCGCGGCTGGCCCACCGGCCCGTCCGCCCGCTGACCGAAGATCAAGTTACCGACCGCGAGTACGCCGAGATTGAAAACATCGAAAAAGGCGGCCCCATCGCCAACGCTGACTACACCGTCAATAACGGTCGCGACCCGGTTGCCTTACTCAACGAATTAGACAAAGTACTCTACGAGACCGGCTACCTGGCTCCAGAGTCCTAGACCCGCGTTTCTTCTATCTCTACCCTGTTTGGCAGATCATCGGTTGCCCGCAAGATCTTAGCAAACCGGTAGCTATATTCATCTGTCCGCAGCCTCATAATCTGCTCTGCCACCCACTTGGGCGCCATCATCATACTTGTGTCCTGATCTGTTCCTTCCCAGAATTCAGACGCCGTCCCCGCCGGACCCGCCACCAATGCCTTACCAACCCGAGGGTCAAGCGATATGCCATTGCTAAAATGTCCCGCTCCGGCCTTGGCAAAGTTATAAACCGGCTCCAACTCACGTGGAGTCCACTGCGAAGTAGAAGTAATTGTAATCAGCTCGGGCAGCGCCCCTTGCTTCTCGAGCAGATGCTTTACAAAATAAATCAGCCCTCTGCCACCCACATCCAACATCTCCTCAATCTGATCATCACTGAGTTCAGTAATGTGTCCTTTTTGAAAGAATCCGGCCGCATACACGAGCGTATGGACCTCTGGCAGGCCACTGACAAATTCCCCAATCCGCTGCGACAAGAGCTGCTCGTGCAATGCAAAGGTACGGTATTCTATACTCTCTACCTCGGGATCATGACGGCCCGTCACTATCACGGAGTCACCGTTCGCATACATAAGGTGGCCAAGTTCCAAACCCATTCCTGAAGTGCCGCCTACGACGAGGGCATTCATTACAGAAGCCCCAATTCTGTGTAAGTATGATGCACAATTGTCCTCAGGTTATCAAAAGCAGCGTAAGCATCAGATTCTTGCTCAGGAAAGTAGTCAGTACTGCAGCCATCGAACTGCGAACAGAAACTCCTTATTACAGCTTCAGAGTGTCCCAACGCAAGCGCACCATGAAACCCAACAATTCTTAATGCTCTTGTATCTACCGTAATAGGTTCTGTTAAATTTTCGATTGTCATGCCTGCTTCCAGAAATACGTTATCTACCGAGTTTTGAATTAGCTCGCACATAGAACGTTGTTCGGGATCATCATCAGCCTCGTAGGATATTCCGAGGTTAACTATTTTCCACAAATCTCTCGCTTCGTTTCTTGCAAAGCTCGTTGTTTCTTTATTTAGCTCCATAACACTCCTTATTGATTCGTCACATTTGACGCTAGGAAACATTTTATGACAATAGATGCTTGCCTGCTTGATATTTTTATAATAAAATTATGACGTTTTTAAGTTGTAATTATGAATATCGTTATAAAAAATCGATTGCCGGAGATTCAAAGGCTGCTACACGCGCATCCAACCCTGTCAATCATGGGCATGCCGGGTGGTGGCATATCCATATTGCTCAAAGAGTTAGCCAGAACGAATACAGGGCACTCCGTATACATTGATGTTTTCGGCCTGCCTGCACTGTCGAGCGAAGACTTGTTCCGCAACCTGGCCACAGAACTCGGCATTACAAAACCATGTAAAGATCTCGCCGATACCATAAGGGCTTGTGTTGACAGGCTACAAGAACTTACTCGCTCTTCCGGCCGCGTGGTAATCTACTTCGCCGGGTTTGACCAGTTAGCAGACGCATTGGATGCCCAGTTATTACAGGGCTTGCAGGCACTTACACGCAACAACTCTGAGGTCAGGCTGGTATTCGGACTGTGTATCAGCCTCAAAAAACTCATACCCGACGCGTACTTTGATAGTGGCCTGCGACTCTTCAGTAACAAGTATTATATTGGTGGCTATTCTCCGGCAGAACTAAGATACTGGCTTGGTTTATATGGGCCTGAAAATTGGGAAAATACGTCTGACCTAGATGCAAAGCTCGCACTTTCTGGCGGCCACTTGCAGCTGCTGCTATTACTGCTTGGTAACCGGCCTGAGATCAACGATGGGCAGAATGAATCTATAAGCTTGCTGTTCAAGAATCTGTATCAGTTGCTGCTTGGGCCTCAGCGCACAATTGTACGAAGTCTCGGACAGGGCAAAAAGGCCGCAAATGATGAATATCTAAGCGGTATCGGCATGGTGAACCGGAAAGATGAGCTGTTTTCGCCGCTATTTGTGACATACTTACGCGCATATTACCGACCGCAACTGCCTGCTAAGGAGCGCCGGCTGTTCCTGTTACTGAAGAAACACCTTGGTCAAACTGTTTCAAAACAAGTGATTATGGATACCGTTTGGCAGGACGACATTGTCAGCGACTGGGCGCTGAATGCTCTTGTCTACCGCCTGCGCAAACACCCGGCTTTTTTAAGTAGAAATCTTGTGATCGAAAACCACAAAAAACTGGGCTATGCCCTGGTAAGGCCAGGGTAGGAGCTATTCAATTTGGTCTGCAAGTAGTGAACGGATATAGGTCGCGCGCTGAGTGGGGCCTTCGCGCCGCAGCGTGTCCATCCGGCGACTGATAATTGCCCTGCAGAATCCAACTGATGTCAGTACCGTACCAACTGCAAAACCGGCCTGGACTTCAAATGCTGCAGATACCGTAACCATGCTAACACCGGCTGCCGTTATAACATATGGACTTATGCGTCGCTGGCTCTGCGACGGCTCTGCCGCAGCCCGCTCATAATGATTCAGGTATCTGAAGCCGTGCCTGGGCGACCGCCTGCAAGCCTGGATGTTCCTGGGCAGCCAGGCGCTGCAGCTCGGCATACTGATCTGCCGGGAATAATTGGGATGGATCCTGTTCAGTCATGATTCTTTCTGGCCCGGAGGGTGGCCAGTCCCTTCCTTAGGAATGATACTTGGGGTGTATCCGGCAATTCGATACCGGCTGCCTTATCTTTGGCGGCCTGCTCGCGGTAAACCGCCTTGTACTGCTCGGCCCGCATCTGTGCTGTTGCGGCCATGTACAGGCCGCCGGGCATGCCGAATGTCATCCAGCGCGCCGCATACATCCGCCGCTCGTAGGCAGCAGAGCCATCCAAGGCCCGCTCTACCCGCTCATCAACCCGTGCCGCATGTATATTAATGAGCGCCTCCATGCGGTCAGCTGCTGCACCCACCACCTGCGGATGATCCTGTTCAATAAGCCGAATTATCTCAGCCGCTTCATCCGGGTCTGGAAACAGCTCGCTGATTAACGGCTCGTCGGCCTGCTCCGTTTCGTCGATTTTAGCCAATTCTCTACTGTCAATCATAGGTGCAGTATAGCACCTTACCCCTGTCTTGTCATTGACAAAACATAGTTATGATGAATTGCGTAAACTATTTGATATAATCTAGCAATTTCTTGCTATCTTTATGTTTTCTGAGTTTGGCTAGGGCTTTGGCTTCGATCTGGCGGATGCGCTCGCGGGTGACGGAGAATTCCTGGCCGACTTCTTCGAGTGTATGACTCTTACCGTCTTCCAGGCCAAAGCGGAGTTTCAGGATCTTTTGCTCGCGCTCGGTCAGGCTACCCAACAGATCCTTCACCTGCTCTTTGAGCAGCTGGCCGGCGGCGGATTCTTCTGGAGATACGGTGTCTTCGTCTTCGATAAAGTCACCGAGCACGCTGTCTTCTTCGTCATCACGTACCGAAGCATCCAGGGATGAAATATCCTGCTTGATCTTCATGATGTGCTCGACTTTGTCGACGTCGATTTCCATCTCTTTGGCGATTTCTTCGTTGGTTGGCTCGCGGTTCAATTCCTGAGTAAGGCGTCTTTGAGTACGAAGAAGCTTGTTGATGGTCTCCACCATGTGCACCGGGATACGGATGGTGCGGGCCTGGTCGGCGATAGCGCGGGTGATGGCCTGACGGATCCACCAGGTAGCGTAGGTAGAAAACTTAAAGCCCTTGTCCGGGTCGAACTTCTCAACGGCGCGCAGTAGGCCGGTGTTGCCTTCTTGGATCAAGTCCAGCAAGTCCAAGCCACGGCCGACATAGCGCTTGGCAATAGATACCACCAAACGCATGTTGGCTTCGGCCATTTCGTCCTTGGCCTTCTTGTCACCGGCAACCACACGCTGGGCCAGCGCAAGCTCTTGCTCGGCGGTTAACAGCGGAATTTTACCGATCTCACGCAGGTACAAGCGCACTGAGTCATCAGCGATATCATCCAGGTAAACTTTGTCGTCCAGGATGATTTCTTCGCCATCCTCGCCGGCCCATTCATCAGTAAAATCCTCGGCACTTGGCTCGGTGGCGGCTACGAGTTCGATATTGCCATCGCCCAGTTCAGTGTACAGCTGGTCAAGGATATCTACGTTCTCAGGGGTGTCAGGAATAGCCGCAAAGATGTCGCGCTGGTCGAGCTTGCCTTCTTTTTTGCCCTTTTCGAGCAGTTTAACTTTGGCTTCCTGAAGTGCTGCGTCGCGCGCAGCTTTGTCGTCTGGCATATATTAGCTCCGTTTTACTTGCTTTAGTAGGTTGTTGAGCTCCTTGTCAGCCGTAAGCAGCCGCACGACTTCTTCGTCGTCTGCGGTACTCATTTTCTCGGACAAGAGCTGTTTTTGATGTTTGACGTATTGCGCAACTAAGCGTTCTTGCAGTCGAGTGACTTCGTAGTGAAGTTCGTTGAACTCGAGCGATCGATATAACTCATCGAATTGTAATGCAGTAATTTTTACATAGTTAGCAACAGATTGCAACCCTTTCAGTTTATCCAACTCGCCTTTGAAGTCTGGATTCTCCTTCAGGAAGATAAATAACTCGCGGGCTTGATCGCTGATAAACATATCGGCTGTCAGTAGAGTCGCCTCATCGCGCAGGCCTGGCTGCATCAGCAGCAGTGATAACAGATGCTGTTCGGCCTTGCGCTGCTCAATGACTTCCTTGCTTTCCGGCTTCCGGCTTCCGGCTTCTGTTTTCACGTGTTTTAAGCGCGGCTGCGGGCCCTTTGGCTTCTCGTTCAGCTTGGCACGCACCGCTTCTTTGCTGACACCAATCTCTTCGGCAAGTTCAGAGATGTAATGGTCCTGTTCTACATGGTCGGTCAAGCCGCGGATAATCTGCAGCACCACATCGGTAAACTCCCGCTTGCCCTTGCCGGTACCGATATCCAGCAAGCCTTTGTAGCGATCAATCAGCCAATCCACGGCATACTGATGCTTCTCTATCGCCTCCTGCCAGAGTTTTGGATCTTTGCGGACCAGCTCGTCCGGATCTTTGCCGTCCGGGATGGTGATAATACTGACATTCACGCCGACCTTTTGTGCCAGCGGGATTGCCCGCTCAGTGGCATTAATACCCGCCCGGTCGGCATCAAAGGCAAAGCGGATATCACCCGCGTACCGGCTCAAGTCCTTGAGGTGAAATTCAGTCAATGCCGTACCAGCTGCAGCTACCACATTCTTAACACCCGCCTGGTGGCTCGCTACGACATCAAGATTACCCTCCACTACTACGCTAAATCCAATTTTGCGGATGGCATCCTTAGCCAGGTGCAGGCCATATACCTGCCGCCCCTTGTCGTATAGCAGCGTAGCCGGCGTGTTGATGTATTTGGGCGCGTTAGGGTCGTCCTCCAGCAACCGGGCCGTAAAGCCCACCACCCGCCCTCCAGCGTCGCTGAGCGGCACCATAATCCGTCCGCGGAACATATCGTTCCAACTGCCCCTGCGCTGGGTGATAAGCCCCGCCCGCGTAGCTTCTTCCTGTGTAAAATTTTTGGACTTCAAAAAGTTGATCAGCGCGTTGCCGGTGTTTCCGACCCCTTGCGCAACCGCGCCCGACGCCGAAGC
>CAZJWS010000019.1:0-2535 GCA_964549985.1 uncultured Candidatus Saccharibacteria bacterium
CCTATGTAAACCCTCTCTACACCTACCCGCATACGGCACCACCAGCCAGCGCCGGTTCGATTACCTCTGTCATGGTTTACACCGGTAGCACCTTGGCACCATCATACCAGCACAAAGTTTTCATTGCCGACTACACGCTAGGCTGGATCAAGACCCTGGAATTTGACCCGAGCTACACCTCATTCATCGCCGAAGAAACATTCGACAATGCCGCGGGCACGCCCGTACAACTCGACCAAGGCCCCGACGGTAATATTTACCAAATGAATATCTACCCGGGAGAATTGTTTAAGATAGCGCCGGCCGGCGGCAACCGCACGCCCACTGCCGTAGCTACCGCCAATCCAACCGCCGGCTTAGCGCCATTGACGGTACAATTCTCATCGGCAGGCTCGGCAGATCCTGACGGCCAAACTTTAACGTACCTCTGGGACTTTGGCGACGGTACCACTTCGACTGCAGCCAATCCTTCCAAGCTCTACATGACAAATGGCACCCGTACAGTCACCCTTACGGTGAGCGACGGCGCCAAGACCGCCACCGCAACACTCTCAGTTACAGTAGGCAACCGCTTGCCCGTGCCAACTATTACCTCGCCAATTAATAACGCCAAATACAATGCCGGCGATACCATCACCCTCACTGGCACTGCTACCGATCCAGACCAAGGGGCGCTACCCGCCAGTTCACTGACCTGGAAGGTTGATTTCCATCATGCCGAACATACCCATCCGTTTCGGGATTCGATAACCGGCTCAGGCAGCACCATCACATTGCCACGCGCCTCTGATAATGTCAGTACCACCTGGTACCGTATCTACCTCACCGCTACCGACTCTGGGGGCCTCAAGAATACAACCTATGTTGAAATTTTCCCGAACCTGGTTGACCTCACGTGGAGCTCTAACCATGTCGATGCTACTTATACCATAGATGGTATACCGAAGTCCGGAACATACACCGAGACCGCCGTAGTTGGTACCGAGCGCGTATTGGGCGCGCCCTCGCCGCAGTACACAGCTGTCGGCCAGTATATTTTTAACAGCTGGTCAGATGGCGGCGAGCAAACTCATACCATTGTCACACCAGCTACCGCCCGTACCTACACGGTAAATTACGACCAATTCATCACCCCACCAGCACCCTGGCAAACTAAAGACATAGGCACACCGTCAGTCTCGGGCTATTCCTCGTACAGCGGCGGTACCTTTACTATCCGCGGCGCGGGTGGTGACATATGGGGCCCAACTGACGAAGCCCATTATGTGTACCAGACGCTTGATGGCGATGGCAGTATTGTGGCTCGGGTAACTTCGCAGACCAATACCGACGATTGGGCCAGGGCGGGGATAATGATAAAAGAGACGGCTACCGCCGGTGCCAAATACGCGCTGCTGGCCGCCACCCCAGCCAACGGTACTACGTTCCAGGCCAACTTCAATTACGATGGCGGCAGCACGCCGTATACTTTCCCGAACGCCTGGGTCAAACTGGAGCGCACCGGTGACATCATAAAAGCCTACACATCGATAAACGGTACTGCCTGGACACTGCGCGGCCAGACAACACTAGCCATGCCGCAAAGCATTACCGCCGGCCTGTTTGTGGTGTCGCACAAGTACGACACCCTTAGTACTGCTACGTTTGATAATGTCACCATCACCGGAACCACGACGCCTCCAGGCGCTTTGCCATCGCCTTGGGTGAACGGTGATGTTGGCGCCCCGGTATTGGCCGGCTCCAGTACTTACAATGCAGCAACCAGCACCTTCACGGTAAATGGCGCAGGTGATGATATCTGGGGCACCGCCGACCAGTTCCAATACGTTAATCGGCCGCTTAACGGAGATGGCGAATTAGTTGCACGAGTTGCCAGCCAGACCACCGCTGCCGGCACAAATGAGTGGGCAAAAACCGGTGTGATGATCAAAGAGTCCACTACTACTGGCAGTAAGTACGCCCTGATTGCCGTCACACCGCTGGCTTCGCACGGCGTGAGTTTCCAGCATAGTTTTACCACTGGTACAGATGCCGCTGTCACGGCACCGGTAGCACCGCGCTGGCTCAAGATTAAACGCGTCGGCAATGCTCTCACTGGCCACTATTCATCAGACGGCGTGAACTGGACACAGCTTGGGTCGGCCACTATCGCCATGAACGCTACGGTCACCACCGGCTTATTTGTAACCTCGCATGACGGTTCCAAGATGGCTACCAGTACTTTTGACAATGTTACGCTTAATGCCACTACAACTCCCCCCGGCGGAGGAGCACTGCCAGCACCCTGGACGAGTGGTGATGTTGGTGCGCCCGTACTTGCTGGTTCATCTTCTTATGACTCTGTCAGCAGTAGCTTCACTGTCAATGGTGCGGGCGATGATATTTGGGGAACAGCGGATCAATTCCAGTTTGTCAGCCAACCACTGGCTACCGACGGCCAAATAACCGCCCGGGTTGCCAGCCAGACCACCGCAGGCGCTAACGAATGGCAAAAATCAGGCGTCATGATCAAAGCCAGCACCACTGCAGGCTCGC
>CAZJWS010000019.1:2545-3603 GCA_964549985.1 uncultured Candidatus Saccharibacteria bacterium
CAGGCTCGCCATACGCACTCATCGCTGTCACACCGTTGGCTTCGCACGGTGTCAGCTTCCAGCACAGCTTCAACACTGGCACTGATGTAGCTACCAGCTCGCCAGTTGCACCAAGGTACTTGCGAATTAAACGGGTAGGCAATGTCGTCACATCATATGTTTCGGCAGATGGCGCGGCCTGGACCCAAGTCGGTTCTGCCACCATCGCACTTGGGGCTACGCCACGAGTTGGGCTCTTTGTGACTTCGCATGATGGTTCAAAACTGGCTACTGCCACATTTACAAATGTCCTGGTTGAGGCAGATACAACAGCTCCTGGCGGAGTACTGCCAAGCCCATGGGTATCTCACGATGTGGGTGCGCCACGACTGGCTGGATCAGCATCCTACAATGCCACCGGGGGTATCTTCACGCTCAACGGCGCCGGTGATGACATTTGGGATACTGCAGATCAATTCCAGTTTGTGCATCGGCCCATGGTTGGGAACGGTGTCGTAACTGCCCGGGTAGTATCCGCAACACCGGCCACGGACGGCTGGGCAAAGTACGGCATCATGTTCAAGAATTCGACCACCGCGCTTGCACCCTACGCTCTGGCCGGTGCTACGCAAGCCAACGGCTTTACCTTCCAGCATAGCTTTAACTTCGGCGTTGATACCGGGGCGGGAGCCCCCACGCTGCCATACTGGATCCGGCTGACTCGTGTAGGCAATACTTTTACTGCTGAGCGTTCGGCCGACGGCACCACTTGGATAATTATCGGCACACCGCAGACTATTCCGGCCATGGCAGCAAATACCGAAGCAGGACTATTTGTCACATCTCATAACGGCTCCGTACTAAAAACCGTTACCTTCGATAACGTCACCTTTATAGATAACTAAACAGTGAAATGAATTGAGCTTGTGACGCGGTCCATACCATCAAGCCCTGCACCATAAATAGCGTACATAGGAATATTGGAACCACGGTCAGTAATTCCATTTCGTTCCTCATATGCCAGATATGATGCCGTTAAGTCCGCAGCGAGGTCTAAGCCCTTGTCGATCGCCCTCTCG
>CAZJWS010000019.1:3613-11581 GCA_964549985.1 uncultured Candidatus Saccharibacteria bacterium
CGTTCGGCCGCCGTATCAAGTCGTTTAGCAACCGCATCAGGAATATGGCGTCGGCTTGATACATCGCTAGAGCCAAGCCAAATTGCGTAGCGAGTAATAGCCAGTATTGCAGCACTTTGTGCGAAGTTTACTTTGCCCTTGGTCTTTTCAGCTGGATTAATTTGTACGGTCATGGAGTCTATTGATCGTGGACTGTCTTCGCTTGCCAACTTGTAGCGAGGTCGAACCTGGGTGTAGGTATGATATACAGATGCATCGCCTAAACTTCGAAGCACCACCAGCCCAGCCGAAACTCCACGTAATATTGGTGACTCAGCGCTTGGTCGGCCAGCCCTCGTAACATACTGTGCGATTTCTCTCTGCCTGGCACTTAATGTGACGACGGGTTCAAATGCTCTCGGACTAAACTCAGCGAGTTTTTCATTTACGGCTCTGTGTGTACCTTTTGCGGTTAGGGGCATAGTATCTCCTCAGATTTTTGTACATTATGCCACACATTGCATAATAACTTAAGAAAACTTTTAATTAGTTAACTTGTTCAAGAGAAACCAATTGGATAACACCACTGGATTGGTACCTATCATCAGCAACCGTTCCCAGGCCGCCCTCGGCATGCACCCGGGTATTCATCGGAAACCTGGTAATTAGCTCGTAGTTTGCGGTAGTATCCTGTAGTCCATAATACTTCCCATCATCGGTTTGTATGCCATATGCACACTCCATAGTCTGCGGCCCGGATTGATCTTTGTGCGGCAAACACACCAGCGTACCATCAGTAGATATAAAGGCGGCCTGGGTATTCTTTTGGTCTTCCGGTGCCAGTAACTCTTTTGCACCGAACAGCACCAATCCGGCCAAAATGATAATAAAGAAGATCAGCATCAACCAACGCTTTTTCATAAGCACATTGTGCGTCGAACAGATGATACTGTCAATATAATCCTGGCGCCGCTACCTGTAGTGCACCTGCCGCAAGGAACACGCTAGGGCTAGCGTAGCTATTCCATCGGTGCGATCGAAGATTCCTCTATTTCAGCCATGATTTCCGGCGTCACACCCTGTATCTCGAGCTCAGCACGAGCTTCGCACAGCCTTTTGTAAGCTTCTATCCGCTCCAGCTCGGCTTCGGCTAGTTCCTTACGGGTAATACTCACCTCAACAGGCGTCATAGAGTGATACACGCAAGTTGCACAGACCAATCTGGCAGCCGTATTGCGCAGCTCTCTGCGCGCTTCATTCTGGCTCCAGCGTACCTCGGCGCGCGTGCTAACTTCTACACCATCTTCATCTTCGGTGCGAGGGCAGTGCAGAGTAGCCGTGTAGCCGCCCTCGCGGTGCCATTTTTCGTTTTCACGCAGTTTTGACCTCTGAACCCTCACTGCTTCGCCATCGCGCATCACAAATACCAGCTGGCCTATACTCACCTTCGCCACCTGGCAGTTATCAAAACGTTTTTTGCCCTCATGTTTCCACATATCTAAGAATCATTTTCAAATGACATAATGTATTATTGTGTCATTAAAGTTGTAATTACTC
This sequence comes from uncultured Candidatus Saccharibacteria bacterium, assembly GCA_964549985.1. Classification (GTDB taxonomy): domain Bacteria; phylum Patescibacteriota; class Saccharimonadia; order Saccharimonadales; family JACDBH01; genus CAZJWS01. The sequence goes on from CAZJWS010000019.1 coordinate 5,150, forward strand.
AATCGTGGCAGGGGTGGCCGGACTCGAACCGGCAGGACCACTTTTGGAGAGTGGCCGTTTAACCATTAACGAACACCCCTGTACTTGAACTTTGCTAAAACAAGGATAATGATAACTCATATCTGTTAATTTGTCACCCGAATGTACTGCTGTATTTTCTATTTAGAGAAGAGTGGTATAAAATAACTCCTATATGAGTTTCAAGATTCAGCCTAATCAGCCGGTTCTGATTCTGTTGTATGGCTTCCCGGGCGCAGGCAAGACCTATTTTGCGCGCCAGTTCAACGAAGCTTTTGAGGCGGCGCATCTGGAACAAGACCGTATCCGTTACGAACTGTTTGAGCAGCCGCGTTTTACCAAACAGGAAAACTTTGCGCTTAATCGCATCATGGAGTACATGACTAGCGAGTTCCTGAACGCTGGCATAAGCGTGATCTACGACATGAACGCGCTGCGTATCAGCCAACGCCGTCAGTTACGCGATCTAGCACGAAGATACAAGGCAGCTACCATCGTAGTATGGTTCCAGGTAGATCCAGACACGGCATTTGTACGCAATCACAAACGCGATCGCCGCAAGCACGATGACCGCTATGCCGTTGGCTACGACGTAGAAGCCTTCAAACAACTGGCCAGTTATATGCAGCACCCTGAACCTACCGAAGATTTTGTGGTAGTCAGCGGCAAACACACTTTCCCGGGCCAGATGAGCTCGACACTCAAAAAGCTGGCTGATATGGGTGTGGTCAAGACTTCCTCTGCCGCACATAAGATGATCAAGCCCGAGCTTGTCAACCTCGTACCCCAGCCGCAAGCTCAGAGCAACCCCCGCAATCATCGCCGCAACATTGTCCTGCGCTAAAGATACTTATGGCTAGCAAAGTAATCGAAATCCCGAGCATTGGGCAGGTAACACTGACCAAGCGACGGGGCAATACCAATATCCGGATGAGTTTTGCCCGTGATGGTTCAGTGCGGGTGAGTCTGCCATTTTGGGTGCCGTACCAGGCGGGTGTAAACTTTGTCGAATCACGCCGCGACTGGATAAATGAACATCGCCCACATACCAAGCCGCTACTACAAGAAGGCGATCGCATCGGCAAAGCTCATCGCCTGTCATTTGTAGCTGATGCGACTTTATCGAAATCCACAGTGCGTACCACTCAGCTCAAGATCATCGTATTGCATCCGCCAACCAGCCTGCTTACTTCGGATGATGTCCAAAAAGCCGCCGAGCGCGGTGCTCTGAAAGCACTCAAGAAACAATCAGACCGATTATTGCCCACACGGCTGCAGGAACTCGCCAGCAAACATAACTTCACCTACAGCTCTGTCTCTACCAAACGGCTCAGCTCGCGCTGGGGCAGCTGCGACACGCACAAACACATTACGCTCAACATATTCCTGATGCAGCTCCCATGGCATCTAATAGATTATGTCCTGATCCACGAGCTCGTACATACCGAGCACCTGGACCACAGCCCAGAATTTTGGGCGCGGTTCGAGCAAGCCCTGCCATTTGCACGCAAAATCCGCGCCCAGCTTAAACAGCACCAGACAGCTGTCACACCAACATTAGATACTATTCAGTAGCTTCAGCAGGAGATAATGCACGTATTGCCGCTGCACGGCCGCGATACCGGCGTGCATCGCTCAAGCCAGCTCTTAGGCTCCTATAACCAGCCCACGTGACTCCAAGAACAAAGCCAGCGGCGGTAATATGACCAGCGGGCTGAACATTTTCAAGTACCTGTTCTGCAGTATAGACACCGACAGGCAGCATCACAGCCGCAACCACCGGCAGACCAAACGCACTTACCGTATAGATCGTGGCTGTTTCTGCCTCGTTATCGGCAGTTTGCTGTATAAACTCTGCAACATTTACATCCGGGTCATCGGTGTGCGCCACCACCTCGCTACCTATGACAACCGACACCATTCTGACTTGCTCATCGCGCAATTCTGCTCTGTACTCATGCTCCATAATGCAGACACTTTAGACATTTTTTCTGGCTCATGCAAGCACTAGGGCAAACAACATGCTTACGCTATAATAGACTCATGCCAGAAACAGATGTTTCTAACCTGACACCTCAGGAGGTGATTAACCTTGAGCATGGGCAGCTACGCGCCCTGATCAACAGCATGGCCGATGGTGTCATTGCCACCGACCGGTTTGGCAAAATTATGCTCTACAACGGCGCGGCCCTGAGCGTGCTCGACAGCAACACCGCCCTGGATGGCGAGTACATCGGCAACGTCATGAAGCTGCTGGACCTGCATGACCAGCCCATCGACGGCACCCGCCTAGTGACCGAAACTAGAACCCAAGCAATTTCCCGCGACTACCGGCTCCTTTACAGCGACAACAGTAAAATCAACGTCTACCTCAGCGTTGCGCCGGTCAAGCCCGGTTACGGATCAGAGGACAAGGACGGTTTTGTGCTGCTCATCCGCGACATCACCCACGAAAAATCACTGGAGGAAGAGCGCGACGAATTCATCAGCGTCGTCAGTCACGAGCTACGCACCCCAGTCACTATTGCCGAGGGCAATGTCAGCAATGCACTGCTTTGCATAGACAGGAACGGCGAGCTATCCACCATTCGCAACGCGGTCAACCAGGCTCGTGACCAGATCTTCTTCCTCAGCTCCCTCATCAACGACCTCTCCACGCTGTCACGGGCAGAGAACGGCAGGCTGGACCTCAGCATCGTCTCTATCAATGTCCATCAGCTTGTCAAAACCCTGGAAGAAAATTACCGTCCCAGCGCCGAAAAAAAGAATCTGCAGCTCATCACCGAAGTCGATCCCAAACTCGAACTGCTGCACAGCAGCTCACTTTATGTACGCGAAATTCTACAGAACTTCCTTACCAACGCCATCAAATATACCGAACACGGCGCCGTTACGCTCAGCGCCCACCCGGGAAATGGCGGTACCATTTTTGCGGTCTCCGACACCGGTATCGGCATGAGCAAGAACGACCAGGAACAAATCTTTAATAAATTTTTCCGCTCCGAAGATTACCGCACCCGCAAGAGTTCTGGTACCGGCCTCGGCCTGTATGTAACCCGCAAATTATCCAAAATGATTGGCGCCGAGATCTCGCTGGAGAGCGCTCTGGACAGAGGTTCAACCTTTACCATCTTTATACCGTCACGCGAACCGGCCAAACTCACCAGCATTGCCGAAACCGAACAGTAACAACTGAATCGTAAGTCCTCTCGTAAAGACTAGAACCCATTTCAAAACCCCAGTCTGTTAAGCCTGGGGCTGTTCTGGCGAGTACGATGTGCCAGTTCTCGTGCCAAAGCGTATCCGTAGATACGTTGCGAAACGAAACTGGTGCAGCGTACCGTCAGAGCTGTCCCGGGGCTGGAGTGGGGTTTTGAAATGGGTTCTACGTAAGCCTGGGCAAGCGCGGAATCGTAGACATGACAGGAATACAGATATTCCGGTCCTTCCATTCCACCCGTGCAAACTCATACTTCCACATGGATAGCTGCAGCAACCAAAGCTCTATCAGCACGGCGCAGGGCAGGGCAGCCATAGCCGCCCCTGTATTCTTGATCTGCCAAGCTTGAATAATCTGATAATGGATAAGCCCGAGCAGCCCAACGATACTGCCTGCCAGCACCCACAACATGCCAAGTCCCACAAAAAAACCGGTCACAAATACCGCCAACGGCATCAGCAGCACCGTTATCTCGGCCACCGTCAGCAACAGCACGGCCTCGGGCCGTTTACGCAGCTGCGGGTAGCGCAGGCGCACGGCCGTCTCCCATTGGTCAGCAAATTCTTTGTTCGAACTTATACCAAGCTTACCGCTGGCACGCATAAAACTATAGCCATCCGACTTAGCCAGCTCGCGGGCAAAGTAGCTCTCTGGTACAACCGTATTACTGACCGCCTTAAAGCCACCGGTGCGCTTGAGTGCCTGCCGACTGATCATCCACGAGGTGCTGAGCGCTGGCGGCCGGTTAAACAGCCGCCGGGGCAGGGCAAGTTCCCACCAGTAGCGCATAGGCTGCACCAACCCGCTAGCAGCCGGACGCTGCATGCCCTTTGGTAGCACGCAAATCATCGACTTTTTACGCGCTTGCAGACTGGTCACCAGCGATTTAATAGTATGCGTATCAAACCGCACATCTACCCCGCAGAATAGCAACAGCTCGCCGCTCGCCGCCTCGCTCAGAGCTTCATAAGCCTGGTTTTTAGCCAGCCAGCCCGACCTGATGCGGTCGCCGGCAATAAACCGCGTGCCCTTGCGTGCCAAGCCTCTGATAATCTCTGATGTCCGGTGATGCGAACAATCATCCAGTACCAGCACCTCTAGCTTGGGGTAATCACTGGCCAGGACGCTGTCGAGGCACGCCGCCAGATCGTCGGTCTCATTACGGGCCGGGATACACACGCTTACCGTGGGCAGCTCCATATCGGACTTGAACCTATCACTCGGCCGGATACTGGCCCGTGCCAGATTGCGCCGGACGGCCAGGTTCATAATCATCGCCGCCAGCAGAGCTATGACCAGCAAAATGAACAGCCAGGTTCGCATGCTGACCGCATTCCACCAGCTTACCGCCAAAATCAGCACGCTCGCCGCCTGGTATACCAGCAACATATATGTCGTCCGCCTGGTCACCGCCTGGTTGCGCTGCTCGGGAGTACGGCCATACAGTACACGGAACACATTGATAATCCGATACAACGCTACCAGCCACACCAGCACTGCCGGTACCGACCAATACAAAGATAATACCGACATCGCTCCAAGAGCAGTAAATAAAGCCGCACCTACATAAAAAACCCGGCGCAACAGCCGGCTCTTTAAAATACTTCCAACCAATTCAAACCCCGCACCAATAACCCCGGCTAGTACGAGCGCCAACAACGGCTGATCTAACATAGCTTTATAATAGCATTATTTTGCTTACGGTTACCAGGACAATAACAGAGGTAGGATACTTGTCCCGTAGCAGCTAAAGGTTTGCTACTAGTATTGACATATATTGACAGGTATGATATAATGAGAAGATAGGGTCAAATAAGCAGTAATGTAGCTATTGCATTTTTTGCAGTTTATTGGTTAAATTGTATCAGAAGAGCTCATCTTTCAGCATGGAGGATTGGAGCTTTTTGTTTTTTGACAAGCAGATAGATTTACTATATCACGCAAGGGCCGAGGCCTGAACAGCGGCTTCAAGCTTTGGTCCTTGCGTTATATGTGTAATGGTTACACACCGGTTTACCGGTCCTCAGCGCCAAGGAGAAGGAATGTCATGAACCTGACACCCATGGACACCACCGACGTGATCAACGTCGACCCGAATGCCTATTTCCCCGGCTACATCGCCGAGGCCTGCAGGCAGCTCGACTGCGGCATCATCACCGGTGTCGTGCGCCTCCGCGAACCGAGCGGACTCATCGTCGAAGTTCGGAAGGGCGACGACAGCAACGAGCTCAACCTCGGCTACTGGCTGGCCCACCGCACCTACACGCGAGCGCAACTGCGCAGCGGCCAGTGCCTCGTCAGCTACAGCGCCGAGCGTCGCGAAGCCGCCATCGACGGCCCGACCTACACCCCCGACAACACCGGCATGCGCCTGAAGGCATCGTGAAACGACACCAGTCATCCAAGGGCCCGGCCTACGTGGTCGAGCGCCATCGTCCTGCGGGCAGCAAAACTCCCGTCAGGCGGGCAGACCGCAAGCCCGAGCCCAAGCCGAACAGCACCGCTCGCCGGCTGGAAGAGCTCGACCCCGCACCCCCGCCCATCCGCATCCGGCTCAGCTTCCGCTGAGAGACAAAACCAAGGAGTAGACATGGCCATCACCTACAAGAGCACTGCCTCGAGTACGGCAAGTGTTGCCGTCAACCTCGCTCTGACCACGCCCAACGGCATGCCCGGCGGCGAAACGGCCCGAATCCAGCTCGAGGAGGAACTCTTCGACTACATCCGCAAGGAGATCATCCCCGCCTGCCATACCCACCTTGAGTCGGAACAGATTCAGTACCGCTGGGTGGAGATGCAGTTCAGCCTCGGCCAGGAAGAGGGGTATATCTTCTCGATCCAAGGCATGCTGGGGATCCGCTCGGAGAAGAGCCCGGATGAGCTCCGCCACCCGGTTGAGAAAGAGCTCAAGAACTACCTCGGCCTCAAGATCGATCAGATCTTCCGCCGCCTGCAGGAGGCCCACAGCACGGTGAGCGTGTAACCAACACCAGGGAGGTGACAAGCAGCAAAGGCATCGCACTCTGATATGTCATCGTCCAGGTTCGTTTCCGGCAAGTCAGACTGGTATCTTTGTGACTAAAGCGTATCTAAAGATACGGTGAAGAAATTGTTGAAAAATTGATAAATAACAAAAATAATTTAAATTATTGGATCAGAAATCGAAAAGTAGACCAGATGTTGAAAAATTTTTG
>CAZJWS010000020.1:0-5450 GCA_964549985.1 uncultured Candidatus Saccharibacteria bacterium
AGCTAGCATATACCACAGGCCGCAGAAGAGGCTGGCAAAGTAACTGCGGGTTATAAATGCGGTGATAATCAAACCAGCGCCAAGTAATAACTCAGAGGCCGAGCCGGCGCCCGCTACAAAGATTGCCGGCAGAAACCCAAATACTAAATGCGCGGTCTCATGTAAGAAAAAGTCAAAGGCTTGCGGCACCGCTACTACAAATGCCGACTCGCTACCCAGTTCAAAATCCAGGATCTTGACAAACATATACAAGCCGAAAAGCCAAGCGGGTACATACCAATACCAGGTTTTGTTCTGTACATAGAGACGGAGATTTGCCTTCAGGCTGCCGAAGTGCATAAGCAGTATGATACTCGCTACGGCCATGAGTGCCAATGCAAGTGTAAGAAATCTTATGGCATAAGCATATTCGCCGGCCTATAGTTCCGGATGGAACCAGGAGGAGGCTGCCATGAAGAAGTTGCTGGTCACCGGATTGGCGGTGACGCTTTTGACTATAAGTAGTATTGGTTTTGCGGCGCCCACCCCAACCAGCCAGGCTGAGCAGCCGCCAAGCTTCACGATGCCCAAAGAGATTATTAATGGCATCGCGGTGCCATACGAGATTCTGCTGGATACGCAGATGGCTTTCCAGGGCTGTGCGGTGACTGGCGCCAGCAAGTCAAGCCGCTCGGGGCGCGAGGTATATGTGCTCCGGCTGGATGGAACCGAGAACGGCAAGCATTGCAGTAGCTTGCTGTTTGATATGAATTGGAGATATATAGCCAAAGAGTCGTATGTGGCGCCAAGGCCTGTGGTCACTGAGCCGCGGCCAGAAGCACCAGCTAATGATCCGCCCCAGGCGGAAGAGCAATCGCCGGCAGGGCCCCAGGAGCATGAGGATGAAGAGGACGAACCAGAGGAAGAGCCCGAACCCGTGCGTCCCATTCGGCGCAATCGCCGTGCTGAATGATTAGCTGGTCGTAGAAGTTTTTACTGGCCATAGGGTACAAAGGCTGCATCCTGCAAGCGCAGGCGAACCGCAAATGATTCCGTGCCCAGTACGGGTATAATGGCTTCGCCAATGGCGCGGGCAATATCTTCTTTTTGTGCTTCGCGCTCAGGCGATCTGCCCATATCTATAACATATAAAAAGTCGTATTTGCAGTGATCAAGCTCAGAAGCGCGGGGCAGGTACCGGAACTCAAATGTACCATCAATACCACGGCCGCGTACCAGGTGGTCGCGGGTGATGCGCATAAGCTCATCGCGTTGCTCGACAGTTATCTCGGCTTCACTATAGTTTCTAAGCTCCATGTAGGGCATGTCATTCTCCTGACCTCTTATAACAAAAGTATACCAAAGTTGAAGCCCGGTAAAAACGGGGGTAGAATAAGGGCATTATGACGACCTGGGAGTTTGGACTGGAATCGCAGTGGTTCGATATGGTGCTGGATGGGCAAAAGTCCATTGAGGCTCGGCTAAACACTGGCAAATTTGCTCAGTTTCAGGCGGGCGATGTTATAAAGATCCGCCGTGATTATCGTGATGAGCGTGGTGTTCTGCAAGACGGTACGCCTGATCAGGCAAGGGTAGGGGTTGTGGCGGTTCGCCGCTATGCAAGCTCGTTGGAGCTTATGCAGGCTGAAGGTTTTGAACAGGTTATTCCTACGGCCAAAAGCGCCGAAGAAGCCGCTGCAGAATACGACAAGTATTATGCACCCGCAGAGCAGGCAAAGTTCGGAGTATTGGCTCTTGAGATTCGTGTTATTTGATTCAAATTGTTGACAAGAAAACCAAAAAAGAATATTCTCTTATGTTCGCCTAGCGAACCTGAGAAAACAAGGGTAGAATAGATGTAAATATGGCCAATAGTAATCTTAGCGCAGCAAAAATAGCTAGAAACGACGAATTTTATACACAATATGGTGATATCCAAAAAGAAATCGAGGCCTATCTTGAATACGACAAAGACACTTTCAGGGACAAGATAATTTATTGCAACTGCGATGATCCGTTTGAGAGCAATTTTTTTCGCTATTTTGTATTAAATTTCAAGCGCCTTGGCTTAAAGCAACTCATTACAACCAGCTATAAGCCATCCCCTATTGCTAATACGCAACTTGGCCTCTTTGGTGATGACAAAACCATCTTGCCAGCCAAGGGTCGTCCAAAAGTCACAGCCAATAAATTTATCATCAGTGATGTTGGCGATATGAACGATGATGGACAATTCAACCTGACCGATATCGCTGAGCAGCTAAAGGCCAATAAACATAATGAATGGACGCCGCTTGAAGGCGATGGCGACTTCAAAAGTGATGAGTGTATTGAGTTGTTAAAACAGGCAGACATCGTTGTTACAAACCCACCCTTTAGTCTTTACCGTGAATATATCGCACAGCTCATAGAATACAATAAGAAATTTATTATTATTGGCAGTAAAAATACCATTACCTATAAAGAGATATTTCCCCTGATTAAAGAAAATAAAATGTGGGTTGGTACAAGTAGTTTTAGCAAAGATATATTATTTATTGCCCCAAAAAACGCCGATTTGAGCGGTAAGCCCAAGACAGCGGTGAGGGTAGTTGACGGCGTAACATATTTACGTTCACCATCAGTCTGGTTCACCAATCTTGATCATGGCCGTCGTCACCAGCCGCTCAGCTTGCGTGATACGCGCAGCATCTTTAAGCGGCCAAAGCACAAAGTATTTGAGGGCAAGAGTGCTTTTGATCGCTATGATAACTACGATGCAATTGACGTGCCATTTACTGATAGTATTCCGAGCGATTACGAGGGAGTGATGGGTGTACCAATTAGTTTTCTTGATAAATATTCGCCGGAACAGTTTGAGATTATAGGAATGTCAAAAACACCAATTGGAACTCACTTACGAACTAAAGAGTATCCAAGGCAAGTGCAGGTTGCAAAAGATGGTAAACGAAGCAACGTAACGAAGTTAAATGATGGTGCCGCTATAGAAGTTGATGATGTTGAAGCTGGAGACATATATTATGAGGTCGATGGCAAGAAGTATACGGCAGTGTTTCCTAGAGTCTTAATCAGGCACAGAAAGGCAGCGCAGTGATCACAAATCTCTGGTATAACACCAAGGTTCGCGAGGTTATTGAAGGGTTTGAGTACAACGAACTTGAAGGCAAGGGATTATATGGTCTTGGTGGCAAGTTGACAATTCAACCGGAGTATCAGCGCAATTATATCTATGCCGAAGGTGACGGCAAGCGTGAGGCGGCGGTGATCGATTCGTTACTGCGTGGTTATCCGCTGGGTCTCCTGTATTTCAATAAAACCGGCAACGATACATATGAAGTACTCGACGGCCAGCAACGGATCACTAGTATTGGTCGTTTCGTGCATGGTAAATTTGCCATAACTGATCCAAATGGACATCAACAAACTTTCAGCGGTCTGAATCCTGAACAGAAAAGCAAAATCATGGATGCAAAACTACTGATTTATGAATGCTCTGGTACCGAGGAAGAGATTAAGAAATGGTTTGAAACTATTAATATTGCTGGAGTACCTCTCAATGAGCAAGAGCTGCTGAATGCTGTGTATTCAGGCCCGTTCGTAACGCTAGGCAAGGCAGAATTCAGTAACAGCAAGAATTATAAGATTGATGACTGGAGTGCATATGTGGCGGGTGCGGTTAATCGCCAAGATTACTGGAAGACCGCACTTGATTGGGTGAGTCACGGACACATTGGCGACTACATGAGTATTCACCGTAGTAATAACAATATTGATGAAGTCAAAAGCCATTTTGATACCGTGATCGACTGGGTTGATACGACCTTCATCGATGTTGAGAGCGAGATGAAAGGCCTCGAGTGGGGACGGCTGTATGACGCCTATCATAAGAGCAGTTACGATTCAGCGAAAATATCGACCGAACTCCGTAAGCTTTATGAAGACTTTGATGTCAAAGATAAGCGCGGCATCTACGAATATATTCTTGGGGGCTCAAAAGATGTCAAATTGCTCAATATTCGTGTTTTTGATGAACCAACTAAAAAGACTGTTTACGCTCGTCAGACCAATGCCGCGCGTGAAAAGGGTGTATCAAACTGCTCAGTCTGTGCGAATGTTGATAATGCCAATAAAGTGAAGATCTGGGACTACAAAGATATGGAGGCCGACCACGTATCCGCTTGGAGTAAGGGCGGGGATACTGACATTGCTAACTGTGAAATGCTTTGCAAACCCCACAACCGCGCAAAGGGGAATCGGTAGGTCTATAGAGTGATATTGTTGTGGCGCCCTAGCCAAACAAAAGTTATAACAATTCTTGCACCCCTTTAGAGATACAACTAGAATAAAGGTAAATTTAGGAGGTTGTATGGCGACAGAGGCACAGAAGGCCAGGGTTCTTCAGAGCTTGCGAGACTATAAGAAAAAGTACATTAAAAAGCAGTTTAGCGGGCTGGATGAGTCTGCTACGAGAATCATGGTTAACAGCTTCCTTACAGAAGTACTTGGCTACGAGGAGCTCAATGAAATCAAAACTGAGTTTAATATCAAAGGTGTGTATGCCGATTATGTGATTCAACTTCAGCGAAAGAAGCAATTTGTGGTTGAGGTCAAGTCGGTAGAACTTGACTTGAATGAGAGGCATTTAAGGCAAAGCGTCGGCTATGCGGCTAATGAAGGAATTGACTGGATTATTCTCACAAATGGCCGGACCTTCCAGTTCTACAGGCTGTTATTCGAAAAACCAATTAGGAGTGAGCTTGTTGCGAGTTTGGAATTTACAGAGGCAACACCAAAAACCCTTAAAGGTTTTGCTGATTTCTTGAGTGCTTTTACAAAGCGTGGTGTAGAGAAGAAGGAACATGAAACGCTTTGGCAGCGCACCTCGGCGCTCTCGGCCGGGAATGTTGCTAGGCTTATCTACTCACCTGAGGTCATAAAGGTACTGCGAAAAGAGTTGAAACGAACCACGAGTATTAATTTTGAAGAAGAAGCGGTTAGAGAAGCGGCTAGAAATTGTTTGGAATCTGCAGTCAGTGCTGAGTTGCTGAAATATAAAGCCACGAAAGTTGCTAAGAGAAAGTAAATTTTTTGGGCTGGTCAACCGGCCTCTGACCTAAGTACCGATTTCTTTTGGGTGGCTTCGAAAGGCATTATTGATTCTTTGACTAAGGGAAAGAACCTCTTTGGGCGCAAAAGAACATCTGGTATGCTTATGCTAATACATGCAGCCTGATGAAAATAAAAATCAGTTAGATCAACCAGTTGAACCTGTGGGGCAGGGCAGGGCGGAGCCGCCGGTTCCTGCACCGGTAATACCGGCTGTCGGACCGGTGGTGCAGCCTGAGGTTATATTACCGGTGCAATCGACTCCTCAAACCCCTACAGAACAGCCCAGTGCTTACATGGGTAATCTGGCGGTACATTCGGCTGTGCCAGCCGCGCAAAAGCAGCCGGGTATGTCTAAGAACCTG
>CAZJWS010000020.1:5460-7106 GCA_964549985.1 uncultured Candidatus Saccharibacteria bacterium
GGCGATTATGATCATCGGCGCCATCGGTGCAATCAGTTTACTAAAGAAGCCGGGCGGCGATGTCGATCCGGGTAAAATTTATTCCAGTAGTGAAATCTTAGGGCTCAAGGGCGACAAGGTTTATAGCTCGCCCATCGGGCTGCTGCCGCCATTCCAGCAGGCACAGATTACCAGCGGCGAGTATTCGGTTGAGGTTCCTTATATGGCCAAAGTCAAAAATACCCTGGTGGTGGATGCGCAGGGCGGTACATACCTAAAAGCCATTAATAACCTACCAAAAGTGAATGATTTCTTAGAATATCTGTACACCAAAAATGCCAACCCGGAAGATCTGGAAAAACTGACCGCAGAGGACAAGAGCCTCATGCAGGCAGGCGAATACATCAAGTTCGACTTTGTAACACTACTGGGTTACGACAGCTATTATGATACCAATAATCTGTTTGGCGGTTTCTTTGTGCACACGCAGAATTCGTTGGACGGCAAATCAGAAGGGCTCGAGACCATGGCAGTCAACACCAGTACTTGCCAAACAGCTTTTGAGGCTGCTAAGTCTGCAACTTCAGCCAGCACCATTAACACGGCCGCACTAAAGCCTACATACCGGCAGGCTGGTGACAAATACGTTGTTGACCTTAATGATGCGGTTATAGAGGACGCTCACGCCAAAGTCATTACGTACCTGGAAGAATGTTTTGATTTCAACAAGCCAAGCATGGTGGAATACGATGATTACCTTGCAAGACTTAAGGAGCGGGAGGTAGAGTTCCCGCAGATTTCATTCAAACAAAACGGCAGTGCCTGGGAGATGATCATATCCCGTGAAGAAGACCAGGAAAGTGCTACCGCACTCGTAATCCAAAATCTCGGCACATCGGAGGCACCAGCAGGCGCTGTGAACGCCAAAGCACTTAGTGATTTCAACACGCGCTTTGGTATGGCATATGACAGCTGCCGCCTGCCGCCGACGGTGCTGTCTGATTTTGGCGGCAGGGATTACAATTTCATAGCTGAGTCAGGCTCGTACTATCAGCCAAGCAACTTTGACACGGGTTATGTCTGTGTACCATCGCAGGCCAAGGGCTATGAGGCAAATGATTTTCTGATGGGAATAGAACTGCCGCAGGGCGGCCGCATAGAATTACAAGGCGAGGGCATTACCGAATTCCAGGTGGTCTATGAAATGCGCTACATTGCCGAGCAGTACTTTGTAGCTCACGGGACCTATCCGGATACTGAGTACGTGTTCTCTGAAGTAAAGAAAATAGATGGCCTGGCAAACATCGCCAAACGCCTACAAGATGGCGGTGTGGTAACTTACAAACAATTGCCCGAGGGCTGCAGCAACAAATGTACGGATTTTGAAATGGTGCGGGTTGTCCGCGACGAAGCCCAGGATATTACCATTAACCTCACCATGTACTCCTACGACCATAAGTCGCAGTAGAGAAGCTAGGAGGTTTTCTCGGGGCTGGCGGGGTAGGCACTTTTGGGAATCTCGCCGCTGTGAACCTTTTTGCCGCCTTGCTGCACTAGCTCAGTCTGAACAGCTTCGACATATTCATCTGTCACTATGGCAATCAGTGCTGAAGTGCCGGCTGGCAGCGCCTCGGCCGCTTTGCTGAGCTCCTTGTTATCCAGCCGGG
>CAZJWS010000020.1:7116-11468 GCA_964549985.1 uncultured Candidatus Saccharibacteria bacterium
GGTGTCGTGAACCTTGGCAAATACACCACCAATCAATGCACCGACGCCCAGCGGCAGTAGTACGGCACCACCAATCAGGCCTACAAGCGCGCCCACGCCGCCACCAACTGCTGCACCCTTGCCGCCAGACCAGTCCTTGTACTCTTGGATCTTAATCTTACTGCGGTCAGTTTTATTCATGTAGGCTGCGGCGATAATATCAAATACGCCCTCGCGCTTGAGTTCCTTGAGCGATTTGTATGCCTCCTTAGCCGCCTCGACGTCATCAAATACGGCCACGATAAAAGAGACTTCCTCGACTGCTTCCAACCCCATTATTTGCTCGCTATTTTTTGCCATACTGCCCCCCAACTTATATTTACCTCTGAAATATGACAGGGGTCTTAGTAAGAAGCAGTAATAATTATTACAGGAGCAAGCTTCTGTAGAATCGGCTCCTTAGATAATGTGATCTGTTACAATATCCAGTAATATGGCCCAAAAACGCAAAATGACTGAGCATAGTTTCCCAGAGGATTTTTTGTGGGGTGCCAGCACAGCCGGGCATCAGGTAGAGGGCGGCAACTTCGACCAGTGGACCGTGTACGAGCTAGACAACGCCGCCGAACTGGCCAGAACCGCCGCCGACCGCCTGCGCTGGCTGCCGGATTGGCTGGAGTTTAAGGACGAGGCCGAAGACCCAGACAACTATGTCTCGGGCAAGGGCGTGGACCATCTGCGCCGTTACAAAGAAGATTTTAGGATTCTAAAAAAACTCAACCTCAATGCCTTCCGCTTTGGTATCGAATGGTCGCGTATCGAGCCGGACCAGGGGGTGTGGGACCGTAGCGCCATCGACCACTACCACAACTACATTGCCGAGATGAAACGGCAGGGAATCGAGCCCATTCTGAACCTCTGGCATTGGACGCAGCCGACATGGTTTGAAGATAAGGGCGGTTTTAGTAAATCCGGCAACATCGCGCTGTTCGAGCGCTTTGTGGCCAAGGTAGCCGAAGAGTTTGGCTCGGAGGTTACCTATATTCTTACCGTCAACGAACCCAATGTCTACAGTACCTTTGGCTATCTGACAGGCGAGTGGCCGCCAAACCAAAAGAACCCGTTCAAGTTCCTTTGGACCTATAACAACCTGGCCCGGGCACACAACCGCGCCTACGACATCCTTAAGGCCATGCACCCGCACCTGCAGATTGGTACTGCCAACCAATACGGCAATGGCCGCCCCAAGCGTCCCGACCATTGGCTGGACAAGCGCGTAGCCAAGCTGGCCGATTGGGCCTGGCAATGGTGGTTTGCCAACCGTACCATCCGACGCAGCGATTTTATCGGCATGAACCATTACTTCACCAACTACTATCACGGGTTTAAACAATCCAACCCGCCAACCCCGCATAACGACCTTGGCTGGTACATGGAGCCGTCGGCTATCAGTGATGTGATTATCAATGCCTGGATGCGCTACCGCAAACCAATTCTGATTACCGAGAACGGTGTGGCCGACGCCAATGACAAGTACCGGCAGTGGTGGCTCAAAGAAACCATGGAGGCATTGGTACTTTCGCGCAAAGCCGGTGCTGATGTGATTGGTTATCTGCACTGGAGTCTGCTGGATAACTTTGAATGGAAATACGGCTGGTGGCCGCGCTTTGGCCTGATCAAGGTTGACCGCGCGCGTGATATGAAACGGCTGGTACGGCCGAGTGCTATCTGGTGGTCCAAAGAGTTAGCCAAGATTAAAAGGGAAGATTAGACTTGCGGCCACCTATTATCTGCAAGCTTCGTACTAGAGGAATGATGTAAAAATTACTTAGACTTATCTCTCCCGAGGCGTAGTCTAGGTGGAGATGCAAGAGAGCATTAGAGAACGAGATAGTCTGTTACCAGTTTATGACGCCGAGCGAGTGCAGGAGTACACAGCAGGAGATATGCTGGTTTTGCGTGGGTTTACTGATGCGTTGCGGGCTCAGTTGCCGGTTAAGTCGCGTGAGCCGGCTATTCTGCGCTGGACACCTCGTGATGCAGCCGAGCGCTTTGTTGATGAAGATTCTATTAGAGCTCGTGAGCTGGATACCTATAATTATCCATTGGTCCAAAAGGGCCAGGATGGCAGTCTGGATCTGGCAGGGCTCATGTGGCTGAGTCCGCGCCCCAAGCATGGAGCTAACTTCACCTACGCGGTACGTTTATATAAGGGTTATGAGCGCCGCGGCCTGGCCGAGCGCCTTACTAATACCGGTATTGCTGACTTTAGTCTGCTGCACCCAAAAGAGCGTAGTATCTGGCTGGAAACCGATATCGTGAATGAGAGTGCCCGCAAACTGTATGAAAAGACCGGTTGGCAAAGTATCATAAGAGGAGATACAAGAGAAGTTATGACCAAACTTTTAGATGCAAAGAATCCCAAAATTGTCGTGATTGGCGGTGGCACCGGCAGCTTTACCGTGCTCGGCGGCCTAAAGCGCTATACCGAAGGCATTACCGCGGTTGTGAATATGTCTGACGATGGTGGCAGCAGTGGCAAGCTACGGGATGAATACGGTGTGTTGCCACCCGGGGATATACGGCAGTGCCTGGTTGCCCTAAGCGACAGCGATTTCATGCGCGACATGTTCGAGTACAGGTTTGAGGGTGGCAGATATGATGAAGATCCCTTAGGCAATATTATCCTCAGCGGCGTTGAGCAGATGCTCGAGGGAGATTTTGAGCAAGGCCTCCGTGAACTCAGTAATCTCTTTAATATTCACGGCCAAGTAGTACCAGTTACGGTTGATAAGTCCAAGCTGCACGCAAAGCTGTCGGATGGAGTTGTGATAGACCGCGAAGAACGGGTTGGCCACATGACCACCAAGGACGAACGCCCAGAGATCTGGCTAGAACCTGCGTCGCACCTAACCGAGAGTGCTCGTCAGGCTATTGAAGAAGCCGATATTGTGGTGATTGCCCCGGGTAACCTCTACGGCAGCCTGGCGCCAGCACTTATTGTGAAGGGTATCAAAGAGGCGCTTGAGTCTACCAAAGCCAAAAAGGTCTATGTATCCAATCTGGTTACCAAGCCCGGCCAGACCGAAGGTTTTAAGGTGCATGACTTTGCTGATGAGATTGAGCGGTTTATCGGTGCCAAAGTATTGGATTACGTTATCTTCAACAACGACGAGCCAACGCGGAGTACACGTAACCGCTATGTACGGCAGGGCGAGGAAATGCTTGAGTTTGATCTGGATGTTTTGAATGCGGCGCATTACCAAGCAGTAGGCCTGCCCATGATCGACAAAAAGCCTGTGGTACATAAAAAGGGCGACAGCATTAGTAGCCGCCGCACCCTGATCCGCCACGACGGCGACCTGCTTGCAAAAGAGGTCATAAAGTTATTATCAAGATAATGTACTTGACAAAAACATAAGCATCATGTATAATGCCTTATGTTATGAAAGAAAAACAAATACCACAAGTACCACTAGATAAACTCCCGCTTGAACAGCAGGGTATTCAACACCGCGGCCGCAAGGCACTGGAGCGTATTCAGAACCCTAACGAGCGTTCTGAAGATCTGCAGGACGGCAAGCCGGGTGCCTACAAAGAACATGGCATGACCGAATACGATATGCGTGTCCAGGCCGCACTAGACAATGTAGCCGCCAAAGGTCGCCGCCGTAGCCACGGTGATCTACTGCTTGGCCGCAGAGAGTTACAGCCTCAGACCCCAATTGATCTGGGCGGTATCAAAGAAAAGGTCAAAACAGGTGCCAGGATTGTTGGCTACAGTGCAGTAGCTGGTGCTATGGGCGCAAGCCTTGCCAGTGCATTCTCTGGTGGTGAGCCTACTGATACAGAACTTCTTGATAAGGGCTGGACACAGCCGCAGGTTGAAGCTAAAAACCGCGCAGTAGAAGATCTGGGCGAGCCTGCATCAACAACTATTGAAATACCTGCTGATATGATGACTGGTGCCGAAGCGGCTAACATCGCCGCAGCTGGTGCTGAGTTGCCGGCCGATGCAGTTGTTCCGGCAGGCGGGGGTCTACCACTCGACCCTAACCAGCAATCATAATTGCTTGTTATTTAATACCCAGGCGGAGCCTTGATGAAAATCGAGGCTTCTTTTAAATCGACAAGTATCAATCTTTGTAGTGTGGATAAACTAGGTCGGGGCGCTAGATATGGTGTGGTTATACACAGGCTTTAGATGTCTGTGGAAAACCGTGTTGTAATAAGGGTCTTTTAGGGAAAAAGGGCTTGCATGTGGGTAGTTGTGGGTAGTATGCTCATGTCAGTGGGTAAAAGTGGGTAGCCAAAATAAGCCACCCAGATATAGCAAAACAAAAACCACTACAAATTAACAAAACCAAGGGATC
>CAZJWS010000021.1:0-4818 GCA_964549985.1 uncultured Candidatus Saccharibacteria bacterium
CTGCTGACGGGCTTGCTGTACCGCAACAGTCCATCCGATCTGAAGCTGATTCTGGTTGACCCTAAGCAGGTAGAAATGGCGCCGTACGCCGACATCCCGCACCTTTTGACACCGGTTATTACTGAGCCCGAGAAGTGCATCAGCGCGCTCAAATGGGCCGTGGCCGAAATGGAGCGCCGTTACCGCACGCTGGCCGAAAACAAAAAGCGTAATATTGCCGACTACAATGCAGTTACAGAAGAACGAATGCCGTACATCGTGATTGTTATCGACGAAATGGCTGACCTGATGATGGCAGCCGGCCGTGATGTCGAGGCGCTGATTGTGCGCATTGCTCAAAAAGCCCGTGCCGTTGGTATCCACTTGGTGCTGGCCACACAGAGCCCGCGTGCCAACGTGATTACTGGTCTGATTAAGGCCAACATCCCGGCCCGCATCGCCTTCACGGTGGCGCAAGAGCTTGAATCACGCATTATTATGGACAGTTCCGGTGCTGAGAAACTGCTGGGTAGGGGTGATATGCTATATCAGACTACTGATATGCCCAAGCCCAAGCGTGTCCAGGGCGCCTTGATTACCGACGAAGAAACCAACGCCATCGTGGACTTCCTGCGTATGCAGCGCGGCCCGCAGTACGATGATGAAGTGGTCAGCCAGCCCGTGCAGCTGAACGGCAAGGGCGGCATTGTGGCCGATTATTCCAACGATGGCAGCCAGGGCGATGAAGCGGAATTCAAAGACGCAGTCCGCGTTGTGCTGGAAGCGCGCAAGGCTTCGACCAGTCTGTTGCAGCGGCGCCTGCGTATCGGCTACGGCAAAGCCGCTCGTTTGATCGAAGAAATGGAAGAACAGGGCATTATCAGCCCGGCGGACGGCTCACGCCCACGCGAAGTGCTGGTGAACTCTATGGACGATGTCTTTGGCGGTACTGGTGATGCCGGCACACCGATTGAAGTAGAAGAAGCCTAGCCACTACTATTGCATAAAATGCTTAACGTTGCATAGTACAAAACTTGAGAGTATATATGTAACCATTAAACTTAGGAGAGTTACTAATGGCAGGCGAGTTAAATCGTAGTGTAGAGATGTTGGGGTGGCCAGAAATGGGCGAAACCTATGAAGAGGGGTATCAGTTCGGTGCGGAGTTGGCTGGCAAGGGCTTTGATGGCATCTGGTCGCAGATTTATACGGCTACAGAAGATGTAGCGGCGATGGAAGCCGAGGTATTTAAGCCCGAGAACCGCGAGAGACTGCGGGATACTGAACAGCTAGGAAGTCGCGCAGTTGAAATTGGAAAGATATTGTATCAGCCAGAGGCAGTGATTGACAGCTTGAATTGGCGGATGAATCAGCAGTTAGGCGACCGTAACGGAGCCATTATTTATAAAAACATTGATCTATCGCGGCTGCTTGACCTCAGCGAAACAGAAAGAAGAATATTATCACCAGATGGATTGGAAGTCATAGAGCCTGAAGATGCGGCCGTATATCTGGCGGATGCCGCACCCATGGTGCTGGGGGCTGTTCATGCCTTCAAGGATCTGGGCCAAGAAGCACGTCTATTGGGACTGCCGATCAATTCACTTCCATCACGTTTAGAGCATATGCTCAGAGATGCCATAGACAGTCTAATTGTGGATACGGTGTACCTGAACGAACCCGCAAAAGATTGTATTCCGGCCATGGATAATATTGAGCATGTTGGCTTCGCGGCGGTTGCTCTGATGGCTTATAGGGATTTTGAATGTGGTGTCAGGACTGTCGCAGCCCAATCGGGTGCACAATCGGTGGCGTTCACGGGCAGCCCTGCCACTCAGTACGAAGCACATTCAGAACGATTCCAAGGGCTCATGGAAGAGCATGGTTTTAGCGTAAAAGGTACGATCGCGCCCGATTCAACCGCAACTCAAGAAACATTGGATATGATAAATGCCGATAAGCTTGTACCGGTCAAAGGGGATGATCATGAATTCAGAACGAGGCTTGGTGTATTGGCTTATCTGCTCGCTACCAAAAATTATACGGTAGATAGGGACTGGTTCGGAACATACCGTCCGGTTGTGATGGAAGTAGTAACTGAAGAAGATGCAAAGCGCGGGTGGGAAGAGTTCCTTCATATCCAGCACGAAGGATATATGCTGAAAAGCCAGGTCGAAGCTGGACATCCAAAAGGAAAGATAACCCACGAATATCAAAATCGGATGCGCAAACTCTGTGACACATGGATGCCCGGTGTATTGGATCTAGACAAGGCGGCTGTCTAAATAGTTTCCCGGGAGTACCGATAGATTCCATGGACGACATCTTTGTCGGCGGCGATGATGGCACCCCAATTGATGTGGAACAGGCCTAGGCAATATCTTCCAGAGATTCTTTGGCGGCTCTATGCAGACGACCATGAAAAATGTCCGCTACGACTCGTTGATTTAGTCGTTTGATTCCCTGATTAACAATTTTTAGGTCACGTGTACTTAAACTCCTGCCACTTGAGCGGATAGCTGCCATACCGATATTAATTGCATCCTCGAGGCGTCTCAAGGGTGAAGTTACTTTGGCGTATACATCTACGCCAACGCCTTCATGGGGTCCAGGTGCTGCGCTGTAAACAGCCACATTATCATCAATAATCTCATAAAGTCTGTCGTCGCTTGTGTCATGGACCTTAAATACTGCAAGATGCCCCTCATCGCGCATAACTCGTCCAAATAAGTGGTTTGCACCAATCATAAAGGCTGCATTAATGTGTGCCCCGCGGCGGAAAGTGTAGCCAGAAGGCACATGAATGAGTCCGTTGTATAATTCTTCTTCGCTCGTGTCCTTTGCATGTAGGTGGGCAAGGATAAGTGCTGCAGCGCGGCCATACTTTTCAAAGTTATCACTGTAGCGGCACTTTTCGCCAAACCTCTTGTAGCTATAGTTCTTAGCAACTTCAACTCTTCCGAAACCAACCTCAATATCTGTTGGCGCCTGAGCAGCGCCTATTACAAACGATACACACAGTGCGCGTCGGGTGTTGCCGCTAGAGAATTCAAATTTTCTCACAAGAGCCTCACTTAACATCGGCTCATATGTAGTGGCGCCATTTTTGTGAGTTCGGTATTTTGACTCAGTTTGAGCTAGCACGCGTTTCATGACTGACTCGTCTTCATAAAGAGGCGAGGTATCTACGGAGAACACCTGTACACGGTAAAGTTCTTCATGATAATTGAGCCTTGTAACAGACACGGCATCGTCGTATTCAAAGGGGTCGGTGCAGTCAGCGGTGATAACCGCATAGGGCATGTCTAACTCAGAAGCCTGCCGGTCTATCTCGGCTAAGGGAGTACCCCTCCTTGCAATCATAAACTCATCATAGCAGCAGAAGTGTGAGGGCAATAATGTTTTTTAGGCTACAGCTGCTCATCTGTTGACCAACAGGGGTCATTCTGTTAGAATAGATCTGTTAATAACTAATTCAGCTTGCGGCTCCAAGGCGCGCAAGCTAGAGCCAAACGAAGGAGTTCAGATTTGAACCAGTACGAAATCGCCGTACTGTTTGATCAGGGTCTTGAAATTGACCTCGAACGAGCAACGGCAAAGGTAGAAAAGATTATCGCTGATAACGGCGGTAAGATCACAAACACCGACAGCTGGGGCAAGCGTAAGCTCGCTTACCCGATCAAGGGCCAGGAGTTTGCAATCTACGTGTTTTACACCGTAGATATGGAGGGTGTTGCGGTGCAGAAAATCAACGATACGCTCAACATTACCGACGAAGTTGTACGTTTCTTGATCACCAAGCCAGACCTCAAGAAGCTGGCGAAGGCAGAAGCTGCCAAGGCAGAAAAGGCTGCTAAAGCAGCCGAGCGCGGTGACAAGGCCGAAGAATCAGAAGACGAAGAAGTAGAAGAATAGTTCGTTTACAATTTACCGTTCACCGTTTTCCATACATTCACCATGATCCATTCACGGCTAAGGGTAAACGGAAAACGTATGGTGAATGGAAAAAGGTAAAAGGAAAATGTAATTATTCTTGCTTGACGTTTATGGCGAGCAAGACTAACATATGGGGTTAACAATTTAAGTTCTGAAGACATAGATCTTCAAGAGGGGAGATGCCACATGGCACGTAGTTTTAACCAAGTAATATTAATGGGTAACCTGACCCGTGATCCGGAACTCCGGACCACGCCGAACGGCCAGAGTGTCTGTAGTTTTAGCCTAGCGCTGAACCGCAGCTACAAGGGCCAGGATGGCAACTGGCAGGAAGCCACAGATTACATCGATGTAGTCGCTTGGGGGCCGCTTGGTGAGCGTGTGGCGCAATACCTGAGCAAAGGCCGCCCGGCGCTGGTAAATGGACGTTTACAATCCCGCAGCTGGGAGCAAGACGGCCAGAAGCGCAGCAAAGTCGAAGTCGTAGCACAAGACGTTACGTTCCTCGGCGGCCGCGACGGTGGCCAAGGTGGTGACGGTAGTGGCTACAGTAGCGCCCCAGCCGGTTCTAGCAAACCAGCCGCAAAGAAGGATGACGATGTCGTAATTGAGGACATCGGCGACGAGCCAATCAATCTCGACGACATCCCGTTTTAAGAAATTTTAGGCTGCACATTCGAGGTGCAGAACTGCGTCAAAAAGTTTCAATGTATTTTCGGATACATCTCAACTTTTGTGCTTGTCCTGCATCCCCGACTGCACTAGCCAAAATTCCTTAAAACCCGTGAGATTACGAAAGTAACTAAGGTGGGTTTAGGAAGAAGCGATGAAGTTTTGTACAGATGTAGAAACGCGATGTCCTGGCTGTCCCGTTGATAAAGACGGCAGACAACTTAAGCCTGA
>CAZJWS010000021.1:4828-8366 GCA_964549985.1 uncultured Candidatus Saccharibacteria bacterium
GCTAGTTTTGTAGAGCCAGATCATGAGGCAGGAGCGGAGAGGAAGACGCATACCCGAGCAATTACCAGTGCTCTTGCTTCATCCGAACCGGCCGCTTGGCATATGGATAGTCTGGCAAGAGACGTAACCATTCATCGGGCAATCGGTGAATGTGCAAATCACGAAGGTGCAATAATCGATGATTTTGAACCGTCCCAAGCAGACGTAGATGAAACGAAGAGAATTTTGGAAAGATTTAAGATAATCGAAGGAGAAAGTTAATGGCTAAAATTTTTAAACATAGGACCGACGTTGCTTACTTTGACTACAAGGACTTCAAGACCTTGCAGCGTTACGTAAACATGTTCGGTCAGATCGAGACCCGCAAGAAGACCGGTCTTACCGAATCACAGCAGCGCCAGTTGGCACGTGCTATCAAGCGCGCACGTCACTTGGCTCTGCTACCTTTCGTAGCAAACAGTTAAGGGGTTAGAAATGCGTACTACGGATAGGCTGGCCAATGGCGGACACAGAAGCTTCGAGCCCGATGAGGCTATGAGCGTGTATACACAGCGACTTCAGGAATTGGAGTATGAGGTGGACTTAATAAGGTCGGCACCAATGACTTTTTCAAGAGAGCTGGCAGTTGTGGCCAACAGGGTGATCTTGCCTCATCAGTTTGAGGTAGTTTCTACATTGCCAAATCTTGCAGTAGCCAGGGTGGCAGCCGAGACCGTGGCAGCCGTTTACGATATTGAGGCTTCTCAGGAGTGGATGGATGCAGAGATGAATGATGTTGCCAAAAGTAGAATGGCTTATGCTCTGACTGAACCAATAGATTTGCTTACAAGTGACGAATCAGAAATAACGGGTGATCTAGAGAGGTTCTTCTTTTAGGTGGAAAATTTGACCCTGCCGCAAATGGCAAAAAAGCTAGAGAAGTACATCATGACTTTGCCAGCCGCAAAGCAGTTTAATACACTAAGCCGCGAGCCGCGCGAGGCAATGATGGATCTGAGTGATGGCGCATATAATTTACGCGTCAATGCCGAGCGGTATTTTCACTCTGATGATAGCGCCGAACAACAAATATTCCTAAGCGCCGCCATTGAGTATTCCAATCTGTTAAACGACAAAATTCTAGGTGCCAGCCAATACGATTTACTCGGTCCGGCTGATGTCGCGCATCTAAGCGCACTGGCTGAACAAATTAAAGAACAGTTACAATAGAAACATGGCTCAAGATTCCACTCAAGAGATGGCAGTATTCATCTTAGACAAGTTTCGCTATCCCAATGCGGATATGCGCTACTTCGGTGGGTCATCGACACACATGCATCTGATGCGTGATGTTATGGAGACGCTCAAATCTTTGGGTAGAACCAGAGACCAATCAAAAAGACAGGGTCTATTTGAGGAGCTGCGCGGCCAAGTGCTAGCGCTCAGGGCAGTTGAATATTATAGCGACAAGGAAGTAGAAGAAATTTTAACCAAGATCGATAAGGCAGAGGAGAGCTAATGGCATTTGGTATTACAGATCTTAAGAAAGGAACTTTGTTTGAATACGAAGGCGAGCCGTTCCGCGTGGTGGAATACAACCAGAAAGTTATGGGCCGCGGCGGTTCAATCGTGAATGTTAAAATCAAGAGCATGGTCGACGGCAAAGTGCTGGCCAAGACTTTCAAAGGCAATGAATCTATCCGGCCAGCCGATGTGACCAACCAGACGGTGCAGTACCTCTACAACGACGGCGCAACGTTCTACTTTATGAACGGCGAAACATTTGAGCAGTTCGAAATCGCGGGTGACATTATCGGCGAATCAGCTGGCTACCTCAAAGAAGGCGACAATGTCCAGGCTCAGCTGTTTGATGGCCACGTGATTAATGTTGAACTTCCAAAGAATGTATACCTAGAGGTCACTTATACTGAAAGCGTCGTCAAAGGCGACACCACCAGCTCAGTCCTCAAAGACGCCACACTCGAAACCGGCATCACCGTAAAAGTCCCAGCCTTTATCAAGCAGGGCGACGTTATTAGTGTAGATACAACCACTGGTGCTTATAGGGAACGCAAGAAGGACTAAATGAAAACCACGGTTGCGAAGTCACTAAGAGCTCGTTCTGATATCGAACAAATTGTTCATGATGTTCAGGAAGCTGCAACAAGAAGTTTTAACGGCCTGGGAGAACATGACGCCAAATTACATCTTGTTCTAAGAGAACCAGGGGGTGTTATTGGGCCTGGCAACCTTTTTAGCACTGGTGGTATGTATATCAAGCGGGGTAACCGAGCAGTGGTACTTGTACATGATGAGCCCTATTCTGAGCAAAAGGAAGTTATTCAGGAAGTTGTAGCCCACGAGCTGCTCCATGGAATGCGTGACGTCAAGGGTGTCGCCGGCAGAAGAATACCGGGCCGCTTAGGGGTAGCTGCTATAGAAGAGGGAGTGGCGACACACTTTGGATTGGCGATCTTACATAGTATTTCCCCTAGCCACAAAGCAGAGTCTCTTGAACGGTTAAATCCTGCCGTAGCAGCAGGATTTGTCTTACGGGACAGGGTACAGGATTTTTTTAAATTAGCCATAATGTATGGTAGTAATACTCCCCATGTTGTTGGCTACAATGCCTTACGCCCCCTGATCGATATATCTGTGATCGACCCAGAGATGTACCTTGCCGACTGTGGAGATATAAGAGGGATGCTTTCTGATCTTCGGCATACAGGCGTATCACAGCAGGTAGCTGATGTCTAAATACCGGTTGGATCAGCTGCTGACGATGAAGGGCTTGGTGCCGACGCGCAGCCAGGCCGAGAGCTTTATTAAGCTTGGGCAGGTGCGGGTGAACGGTACGATTTTGAACAAGCCAGGTACGATTGTTTCTGACGAGGCGGATGTAAAGCTCATCGCCAAAGAGCAATATGTCAGCCGGGCAGGGCTCAAGCTGGCGAGTGTAGCCAAGGCCCTCAAGTTGGATTTCAAAAATAAGGTAGTTCTAGACGTTGGCAGCAGCACCGGCGGCTTTACTGATTATGCGCTTCGCCATGGTGCCCAAAAAGTGTATGCAGTCGATGTCGGTACTAACCAGCTGCACCCCAGCTTGCATAATAATCCGAAAATCGAGCTGCATGAACAGACAGATATCCGTGATGTTTCGTTGAAGGGTGCAGGGTCGAGGGTGCAGGGTGTAGGGATTGAGAGTCCGGACATTGTACTTATTGATGTGAGCTTTATCTCGCAAAAAGAGATACTGCCGCACATCTCTGCACTCTGCACTCCGTACTCCGTACTCGTTTCGATGTGTAAGCCGCAGTTTGAAGCGGGCAATTCATCAAAGCATAAAGGTGTGATAAAAAACGACAAAATGCGCCGCGAAATCCTAAAAGATTTTGAAGCCTGGCTTAATCAAAGATTTATAACCTTAGACAAAGCGGATTCAGAAGTGTCCGGCGCAAAAGGCAATACAGAACGGTTCTATCTTTTGAAGCGCCTGAGCTAGGGTGGAGCGGGCACCTAAGCTAGTTAGTGCAAAAACGCGCGCAGCTTTGCTTCGTCC